>CAYRIE010000015.1:0-15510 GCA_964424215.1 uncultured Pseudobdellovibrionaceae bacterium | reverse complement strand
ATGTGAAGGGGTTCAGAGGCGTTCAGGTGATCAATCAGCGCTGCCAGCGTTGTCGACTTTCCTGAGCCTGTCGGTCCAGTGACCAGCACGAGGCCTTTGGGAGCTGCCACCATGTCGATGATGTTTTGCGGAAGGTTCAACTCTTTGACTGTGAGGATCTTAGTGGGAATGTGTCGAAACACCGCCCCGATTCCCTTGCGCTGCATGAAAACGTTGCAGCGGAACCTGCCGACTCCAGCAAGCTCGTACACACAGTCGAGCTCCCAATTTTCGATGAACTGTTTCTTATTGCGGTCACTTAAAATTTCAAAAATAAGACCTTGGCATTCCTCTGCAGTGAGAGCTTTAAATTCCAAAGACTGCATGTCACCGTGGAGGCGCAGCTGGGGCGGCGACCCTGTTGTTAGGTGCAAGTCAGAAGCCCCTTGGCTCACCATCGTTTTGAACAAGTCATCGAGTTTGGCCATCGTAACCCTTTTACTTAAGTGACTGTATTAGTTAGATCGGCACTCTAGCTCGTTCCATAAAGTCCGTTCTGATGGGGGCTGGGCCTGGGTCGAGCAAGGGGGGCGCTTTTTTTGGGCTGGATCGTCTAGGCGGATGATGTGTATATTAGACGCTGCTCTTGGAGGCCCTGTGTCATCGACCATTCTCATCAACGTCCGCCCCTCGGAAGCGCGTGTGGCGCACCTTAAAAATCAGTCGGTCTGCGATTTGAAGGTGGAGCGGAAGACCTCACCGACCATGGTGGGGACCGTGGCGGTGGGAACAGTCTCCAGAGTGCTGCCTGGGATGCAGGCAGCCTTTGTGAATGTGGGCTTAGAGCGCGCAGCCTTTCTCTACGTGGGCGATGTGCGCCCGAACGTACATAGCAACGAATCTCTGCTGCAAAAAGCTGACGACGACGATCCGGTTTCAGAGACCGACATTGCAGAACAGGTGGGTAAGGACGCTGGCCAAGAGGAGCGTCCCAAAATCGAGGACCTTCTGACTGAGGGGCAAAAAGTTTTGGTCCAAGTGGCCAAGGACCCCATCGGCACCAAGGGAGCTAGGCTGACCACCCATATCTCTCTGCCCGGAAGATCAGTCGTCTACATGCCGACCTTTTATCACATAGGTGTTTCCCGCCGTATTGAGGATGAGGCGGAGCGAGAGCGACTGCGCTCGGTGATAGAATCTTTAAAGCCCTCCGGGGGAGTGATCGTGCGAACAGCCGGCGAGGGTGCAACGGAGGAGGCCCTCAAGTCAGATCTTGAGTACCTGGAAAGGCTATGGCGAGACATCTCTGAAAAGTACGACAAGGCCAAGGGTGCAGGCCCCATCCACTCTGAGCTGAGCGTTGAGCTGAGAGCCCTTAGGGACTGGCTTTATCCAGGGGTCACCAAAGTGCTGGTGGATGACAAAGCCACCTTTCAGGTGGTCTCTGATTTTGTGCGAAAGTTCATGCCTCGGTATCAGGACAAAATCGAGCTGTACACTTCGCGTGAGCCGCTCTTTGACCGCTACGAAGTGGAGTTTGAAATCTCAAGGGCTTTGGGCCGCAAGGTGTGGTTAAAGTCGGGTGGCTACATCGTTTTTGACGAAGCTGAGGCGCTCACGGTCGTTGACGTGAATACGGGTAAGTATGTTGGCAAAAAAGACCTGGATGAGAC
The DNA here is from genome assembly GCA_964424215.1 of uncultured Pseudobdellovibrionaceae bacterium. Taxonomy (GTDB): domain Bacteria; phylum Bdellovibrionota; class Bdellovibrionia; order Bdellovibrionales; family JAGQZY01; genus CAYRIE01. The sequence continues at coordinate 13,858 of CAYRIE010000015.1, read as the reverse complement.
GCTTTTTAAAACCAACATCGAAGCAGCCAAAGAAATCGCCCACCAAATTAGGCTGCGCAACTGCGGCGGAATCGTGATCGTCGACTTTATAGATATGGAAAAAGCGCCTCATCGAGAGCGGGTTCTGACCACCCTGCAGGATGAGGTGCGCGAGGATCCGGCCAAAGTGACGATTTTGTCGATGACCGAGCTGGGCCTGGTGGAGATGACCCGCAAAAGAATGCGGCCCTCCCTGGTTAAGACTCTATGTGAGCCGTGCTCCTACTGCGAAGGGGCCGGATACATTCGCAAAAGGGTCACCGTCGCCCACGAGATTTTTCTGGCTCTGGAGCGCGAGGGGCACCATCAGCGCTCCGCCGGAACTATTGTTGTGCGGTGTCATGCTGACGTTGTTCACTGGATTTATGCCGAAGAGAACGAAATGATTGAGTTTTTAGAAGAGCGCATCGGCCGCTCAGTGGCTTTTAAGGCTGAGCCAGACTTCCACATTGAGGAGTTTGAAGTTTCTACATTGCCGGAGGCTAAGGGCCCGGGAAACAAGCGCTCTGCCGCTCCATGAGCCGTTGACAAAGGTGCCACGCCGTGGCAGTTTCGGCCTCTTAAATTTTTCGATTCCCAGGATATCGCGGAGGGTTCTGATGTACGCCATTATACGCACCGGAGGCAAGCAGTACAAAGTGCAAGCAGGTGATCTTGTTAAGGTTGAAAAACTGGATCGTGACTTGGGAACAGAGTTTGAAATGAGTGATGTCCTAGCTGTTGGGGGCGACAAAGTGTTCCTTGGCGAGCCGGTGCTCCAAGGCGCTAAGGTGACCGTTGTAGTGACCCAGCAAGCAAAAGCCCCCAAGGTGATCGTCTTCAAAAAGAAGCGTCGTCAGGGCTACCGCAAGATGCGCGGTCACAGACAACTGTTCACAGAACTTTTTGTCAAATCCATCACCACCCCAGAGGGTCAAACGGTGACTTCGGACAGCCAGCCTCCTGTGATGGATCCTGCTGCTATCGAAGAAAAGAAAGCTCAAAAAGCTGCCGCTGCTAAGACAGATGCTCCGGCTAAGAGCAAAAAAGTCGCTGCCAAAAAGACAGCGACCAAAAAAGCCCCGGTGAAGAAGGCTAAAAAAGCTGCAGGCAAAAAGAAGACGGCTACTAAGAAGACAGCAACCAAAAAAGCTGCCGCTAAAAAGACCACCACGAAAAAAGCGACTAAGAAGTAGAAGAACTGAGGGAGTGAATCATGGCTTCGAAGAAAGCTGCCGGTAGTACCAAGAACGGAAGAGATAGTAACAGTCAGCGCCTCGGCGTGAAAAGGTTTGGCGGCGAGCGTGTTCTAGCAGGAACCATTATTGTTCGTCAGCGCGGAACTCAGTTCCAGCCTGGCAACAACGTGGGCCTGGGCCGTGACCACACCATCTTTTCCAAAGTGGATGGGCGCGTGAAATTTGAGCGCGTCTCCAAAACCAAATTGCGCATCAGCGTTTATCCTGAAGCACAAGCCTCCTGAGACAAAAGGGCGCCTCGTGCTCCCTTTTGACCCCCTATGAAATTCCTTGATCTCGTAAAGCTTAACGTCAGTTCGGGCCGCGGAGGAGCTGGCGCCGTGAGCTTTCGGCGAGAAAAATTTGTTCCCCGCGGAGGACCTGATGGTGGGCAAGGTGGCCGAGGCGGTCACGTCTACTTTCGCATCGATCCGCGCATCAACTCTCTGCTGGAGTATCGGTATCAGAGTCAGATCAAAGCCGGTAGCGGTCAGCCCGGCGGGCCTCACAATATGACCGGACCCCAAGGTGAAGACCTTTATATAAATGTCCCGCCCGGCACCATTATCAAAGATACAGAAGGACGGATTCTTAAGGATCTCAGCGAGGTCGACTCCGAAACTTTTTTGTTTCTTGAAGGTGGGCGAGGTGGCAAGGGTAATGAGCATTTCAAAACTAGCATCAACCAGGTTCCTCACTACGCACAGCCTGGTGAACCCGGAACGACTCAATCTGTTCAGTTAGAACTTAAGGTGCTTGCCGACATTGGCCTTGTGGGGCTTCCAAATGCCGGTAAATCAACACTTCTGAGCGCGATTTCAGCGGCACGTCCTAAAATCGCCGATTACCCATTTACGACCTTAACTCCTCAGCTAGGCTCAGTCGAAGCGGGCGGCGATGCCTTTGTGGTGGCCGATCTGCCGGGACTCGTGGAAGGTGCGGCTCAGGGCGTGGGGCTGGGCAATCAGTTTTTACGTCATCTTGAGCGCACGCGGGTGTTTTTGCACGTTGTGGACGGCAGTGGCTGGTCCGAGCAGAGCGCCGAAGAGAGCTACGAGAGCATTCGGGCTGAGCTAGCAAAGTACGATGAGCTTCATAAGGAAGAGTTAGCAGTTTTTGGTGGACCCTTGAGTGAACGCCGACATTTAGTTATCCTCTCCAAAGCCGATTTAATGGATGAGCGTGAGCGAGAGAGGCTGATAGGCACCTTTAGCTCCAAAGGCGTGGACACTTTTGCAATATCTGCGGCGACGGGATGGAACATTAAAGAGCTGAAGGTTCAAATGAAACTGCTCTTGGATCAAGTGAGGGGTTATGAGTCCTAAAAAGCGATGGGGAATCTTTGGCGGCACTTTCAACCCCTTTCATAATGCCCATTTGGACGTTTTTATGACGTCCGCCAAAAAAGCCAATTTGGACAAGGTTGTCATCCTTTTGGCCAAACAAAACCCTTTGAAAAGCGATGTTGAAATAGTTGATGCCAACCACAGGCTGAAGATGCTTGAGCTTGCGGTGCAGGACTATGCAGGCCTGGTGGAGATTGATGACAGGGAGCTGCACCGTGAGGGTGTGAGCTATTCGATCGACAGCGTGCAAGAGATTCGCGCCGAAAATCCCGACGTGGACCTTTATCTCATTTTGGGTATGGACACCTTTGAGACTTTTGATCAGTGGAAAGACTACGAGAAGCTCTTAGAACAGTGCCACTTGGTGGTGGCCTCCCGGCCCGGCATTGCACGGCCTTTTAGCAAAGATGAAATGCCTAGCGGCTTACGTCCCCTCATCTCTGCCTTTGACGGCGATTGTGCCGTTTTGGAGGCTGGAAAGTCCATCGAGTTTATCAAAATCGGAAACCTTCCGTTCTCCTCCACAGAAGTTCGCAAAAAGCTTAAGACGGGCCAAAATGTCGATAAGTATTTAGACATCCGTGTGGAAGAGTACATCAAGCAGAACAATCTCTATGCCCCCGTCGGGCCGCGGATCGGCGATTATGAGAAGTTTACCGCTTTTTGCGCCCACGTGCTCAACGACAAAAAAGCTGTCAACGTGCGCGCCTTTCAGTTGCCCGAGCACTCCACGCTGACCGATTTTTCGATCGTGGCCTCCGGAACCAGCACGCGGCAAGCCACAGCCTTGGCTGAGGTTCTCAGTCAGGCTGTCCGAAGCGAGTTTGGCGTGGCTCCGATCCATGCTGAGGGCGTATCCGAAGGACGCTGGGTCGTGCTGGACTATGGCGCCCTGATTGTGCATATCTTTTATGACTACCTCAGAGAGCAGTACAATTTGGAAGAGTTGTGGAGGGGGGGCAAAGCTCTACCGCTCCAGTTCTCCGAGTGAAGCTGGTCCTCGTTAGTGTGAGCGGGGAGCTTCCGCAATGGCTTCTTTTGGCAGCTAAAGAGTACGAAAAGAAAATCTCACACCTTTTCCCTTTTGAATTTCATCTGCTCAAATCCCCTAAAGTTCCCAGAGAGCAAAGTGATTTGAAGCGTGTCCGCGAGGGGGAAGCCCTTCTTCAGTTCTTAAAGCCGCAGGATCTTGTCTATCTTCTGGATGAAACAGGAAAGAGCTTAGATTCGATCAGCTTCTCCAAGGCACTGGAGCGTGATTTTAGCTCAGGCAAGCAACGGGTCGTCTTTGTTGTAGGGGGAGCTTTTGGAGCTAGCGATGCATTGAAAGCGCGGGCTGACGTCCTGCTGTCTCTTTCAAGTTTTGTCCTCAGTCATCACATCGCTCTTATCCTCGTGTTCGAGCAGCTTTACCGCGCACTCGCTATCCAAAAAAATCTGCCCTATCACAACGCTTAAAGCTGCTTTCGCACCAAAGACCAAACTTCAACATCGCAAGGTTTAAGATCAAGGGCCCGCAGCGCCGCCCTGGCAGTAGCTCCCGTAGTCACAACATCGTCGACGAAAATCAAAGGTAGGTGGTGCTTCTCTAGGGGCTGAGCATGGAATACTTTGAGTTCCCGTTCTGTTCGGTTCAGCAGTTTTTGGGGCGAGGAGTGAGGCGTGTTTTCCAGAAGCCTTAGAACGGGTGCATTCAAGTACCCCGATAGGCCCCTGGCAAAATGGTGGGCATGATCTTCGCGCCAGCCTTTGCGCACGGGGGGAACGAGCAAACCTTTGTAGTCTCTCAGGCCGCCGAGGGCCTGACGGCGCAGAAAAAACTCTGAGGCTAACTCCCTCCAGAGGCCGAGAAAATCGCGCTCGATCTTCAGCGCGCGAAGGTAGTTGCCCAGAAGGGGCTCTTTTTTCCAGCACCAGAGAGAGTAGATTTTTAGATCCCCCCGGCGCTCAAAAACTCGGTCCTCCAAAAGCTGTAACTCTTTCAGGGCGGCCCAGCAGCTGCTGCAAAGAATTTGGCGCCTAAGGGCCTTAGCGCCGCAGTGGGCGCACAGCCTCAGTAGGTCCGTAAGAGCTAACAGAATGGTTCACCTCCAGGAGGGAGGGGATGCAAGGGCGCTGCCGTACCTTGAGCGGCTTTGATTGGGCTGGGAACCTTAGTGTCCGATGTTCGGTCCTATTCTTGCTTCCAATCTCCACTGGTGATAGCTTGTGGCGTCAATTTTATGGGGAGAGCGTATGAGGCTTGGCTGGGCACTATCGATAGCTGTGATTTTGGGCGGTATGGCTCTGGGTTTACGTGCTTCGGAAGAGCCCTCCCCCGAACAAAAGCTTCAGCGCCTCAATCAAAACATAGCACAAGACAAATACCTATCGGCTGACGTGGAAAAGACCACAGTCCTTCAGCTTTTGGGCCGCAATCAAAAGGCCACAGGGCAGCTGCACGTCCACCGCGGTAAGGTCCGCCTGGAACTTAACGCTCCGGAAAAAAGTCTGCTCGTGGTCAACAGCAAAGAGGCCTGGGTTGTGACCTATCCACCTGAGGACTTTCCCGATGCACCGATAGAGGCCGTGGTGAGCGAGCTTGAAGGAGCCTCACCTAATCTTGGCATTGCTAAAGTCCTATCAGGTAACGGGATCTTGGAGGTCTTCAAAGTCACCAAAGCTGAGTCCTCAAAGGATCAGATGAAGTTCAGTCTGGAGCCGCGCAAAAGTTCCGCCGAGTTTCAACGAGGGCTTCTGATGACCGATCCCGAGGTTAAAGAAATTCGGGAGCTGACCTATTGGGACAATATCGGCAACCAGGTGTCCTACAAATTTGCCAAAGTGAAGTGGAGTGATAAGGCTCCGCCTGCAAAACTTTTTAACTACCAGCCTGCCTCAGGCGTGAATGTGACTCGCTTATGAAAGAATCCACAGATAAAAAAGTTCATTTTGTCAGTCTCGGATGTCCCAAAAACTTAGTGGACTCTGAGATCATGCTCGGCTCCTTACTGAAAGATGGCTACACGTTGAGCGATGATGAGGCCAAGGCCGACACTATCGTTGTGAACACCTGCGGCTTTATCGAGGCTTCCAAAAAAGAGTCCATTGCCAAGATTTTGGAAATGGCAGAGCTGAAGCAGTCTGGAAGCCTTAAGAATTTGGTCGTAGCTGGTTGTCTCACTCAGCGCTACAAAGACGAGTTGGTGCAGGGGCTGCCCGAAGGAGACCTTTTCATTGGCTCTGGGGAGTTCCCGCGCATCGCTCAGATTCTTCGCGGTCGTGAAGCCGGCTCAACCGAGAAGAGATTCTTTAACCTTCCAACTTATTTGCAAGAAGAGTCCTCACCCCGGGTCAACTCCCAGCCCTTTTGGCGCGCTTACTTAAAGATTTCAGAAGGCTGCATGAAGCGCTGTTCATTTTGTGCGATCCCCAAAATCCGAGGCAACCTGCAGTCGCGCAGTGTGGAAGCTGTGCTTCACGAGGCGCAACTTCTGCGGGCCGGTGGCGTCCGTGAGGTCAATGTCATCAGCCATGACTTTACAGATTACGGCTGGGATTTGCGCCGCAAAAATCCTTCAGCCTCAGACGGACCCGTGGAGCTTTTGCGCAGACTCTCGGACATGGATCTGGACTGGATCCGGGTGCTCTACCTTTACCCAGACGGCATCACCGACGAGCTCACCAGCTTAGTTGCTGAGCGGCCGAATCTGGTGAAGTACTTTGATATGCCCCTGCAGCATATCAACAGCGAAATGCTCAAGAGCATGAATCGAAAAATGACAAGAGAAGAGGTAATTGAGGCTCTGGATAAAATTAGATCCGCTGTGCCCGAGGCTGTGATCCGCACGCAGTTCATTGTGGGCTATCCTGGGGAAACCGAGGAACAGTTTGAAGAGCTGCTTGAGTTTGTCGAAGACCAACGCTTTGACCGCGTGGGTGCCTTTGAGTACTCACCCGAAGAGGGAACACCCGGTGGAAAGCGCGTGGATCAAATCTCTGATGAAGTGAAGTCTGAGCGCTACCACCGCCTGATGCAGCTGCAGCAACCCATCTCCCGAGAAAAGCATCGCGGCTTGGTGGGGAAGGTTGTGCCGGTACTCGTAGAGGGGGTGAGCGAGGAGAGTGAGCACCTGATGCAGGGCCGCACCTCTCAGCAAGCTCCCGACATCGATGGCGTTGTACTGATCAATGAGGGGGAAGCTGAACCCGGATCCATCGTGCAAGTGCTCATCACGGACAGTCATGATTATGATCTGGTGGGGTCCATCGTCCCGTCTTAAACCGTTGATTCCAAAGACTTTCTTGTTGACAACATGGGCCAAAATGCCGCCCAATGGTCTTTGGGGGGGCTCGATGGTATCCAATCGACTAGTTTTACTTTTGGTTTCAAGTGCGCTAATTTTCTTTTTAGCAAACGTTTTTGCACATTAATGGAGTTCATTATGTTGCGGACTCAGTGGCTTTTAAGCGCTCTTGTTCTTGGTGTTGCCGTATGGCTATCTGCCTGTTCCCAAAATCCTCCTGCCGCTGAAAGTCAGGCCTACGCCTTTGATGTCGAAAGAGTCACTCTTGCCGACACCGAAGCCACCTACTTTAATCGAAAAGATAAGGTATTTTTCACCGCTGATTTTTCTGTGGCTGATATTCCAGCGCTCAAAAAATGGAATGTGCAGTACGTGATTTATTTGGTCGATGACATTGAGCCCACACCCGAAATGTTTGAGAGCGTGGAATCAGCGGGTATGACGGTGCTGCCGCTGGATTTTCAGTGGGAGGGGCGTAAGGCCGCCCAGCTTCTGGAAAAAATTGAAGCTGTCTTTATGAAGCATCATAAGGAAAACAAAGACATCGTGGCGGTGGCCAGCGCTGACTTGGACATTGTTCGCGCATGGTTGGCCTATCATCTTCGCAAGGCCCATCGCATGGGTCTTGAGGAGGCGCTGACCTCCAGCGAGCAGCTTGATAGCTTCTCTAGTGAGCAGGTCAAAGCCAAGACCCGCAAGCTGATTCAAAAAATCTAATTTACATAGTGTAGTAGTAGATATCGCTGTAGTTGCGGCCGGCCTCTTCGGAGTCCATGCCATAGCCAACGACGTAGCGATCATCGATGGTCATGCCCACGTAATCCGGCCGAATAGGCAGCTCACGCCGGGCGGGCTTATCGAGCAGAGTTACGATTTTAAGTGAAGCTGGGTTTGAGCTTTTCACTCGGTCTCTTAAAAACGAGAGCGTGCGGCCCACATCTATGATTTCCTCAACGATCAGCACATGGCGATCTTTAAGGTTGGAGCTGATGTCCAGATTGATTTTGATGGCGCCTTTTTTGGCCGTGTCCACAAGGTGAACGAAATCCACCTTTTGCTTGAGGCTGATTCTTCTCATGAGGTCCGCAACGAAAATCACAGAGCCTTTGAGTGGGCAAATCAAATGGATTTCTTTACCAGCGTAGTCGCGTTCGATCTCCATAGCCAAGCGATTGACGATCTTTTGGATGTCTTCGTTCTTGATGAATGGAATCATGTCGTCTTTAAGCCGCCCCAAAGGTCACCTCACTTAGATCAGAGCTGTTGTGTTCGTAGACTGAGCCATCTTTAAGTACTTTAGCGCCTCAGGATGTTCAGGGTCTCGAAGCAAAATAGCTTCCCACTGTTCAACAGCTTCCAAGGTTAGATTCTGCTTGTAATACAGCAGGCCGAGCTTCACACGGGCATCGACAGCTTCAGGTCGCTCCTGGCAAATCAGCCGAAGCTCCTTAATGGCCCTGCCCCATTCGTTCTTTTTAACAAAGCACTCAACGATCTTCATGCGGACCTTCAGTTTGTCCTGAGCGTACTTGTAGGCTTCAAAGTACTGATCGCCAGCCTCTTCGTAGCGTTGCCCTTGAAAGTAGATATCTCCCAGCTCCATGTGCTTTGTGGCCAACTGGTGGCTCAAAAAGCTATCGAGCTGCTCTTTCTTATCCTGGTTGAGTTTTTCCCGGCCCTCACTAAACACCTTCTGGGCTTCATCGTAGCGGCCGGTGTCGTTGAGCACCATGGAGAGCCCTAAAGTCGCATCGGTGTATTCGGGGTCAATATCCAGGGCCCTGCGGAAGGTCTTAATGGCTTTTTTGATCTTCCCTGTTCGATAGTAAATGCAGCCCAAGAGGTGAAATGCTTCAGGGTGGGTGGCGTCTGCTAACACCACTTGCTCAAGGAGATTTTCCGCCGACTGAAACCTTCCTTCATTGAAATGTTGCCGGGCCGTCGCCAATAGATTCTGAACATCGTGTTCGATTTGCATCATAGAGACAGCTCTCCTTTGATGAGTTGGGCTTGCTCTGAATCGGGATAACGCTCGATGAGCTGAGCGGCGTACTGCCGTGACTTTACTGGTTCATCGGATTTGGCAGCGGCGTGGGCTGCACCGTAAAGAGCCGCCGGTAGCTGACTCGACTCCGAGTACCTACTTAAAACGCCCTCGTAGCGACCGAGAGCGCTCAGGAAATCATTCCTCTTGCGATAGAAGTCGGCGATGTAGATTTCTTTTGCGGCCAGCTTTTCGAGAATCTCTTGGCGCTTTTCCCGCGCTTCCTGAACGTACGGAGAGGCGGGGTAGGAGTTAATAAGAGCTTCAAAAAAAGCCAGAGCCTCTTGTGCCGCACTCAAATCGCGATCCACCGTCTTCGGGAGCTGCTTAAAAAAGCTCATTCCGATCTGGTAGGTCACGTAATCCATCTTGGCGTGGCGAGGGTAAAGTTCACGAAAGAGCTGGTAGCTAGCTTCGGCCTCTATGAACGCGTTGTTTTCATAATGGAGGTCGGCAATTTTAAGCTCACTTTGTGAGGCCAACGAGCTGTAGGGAAACTTTGTTTTGATCTGCCTTAAAAGTGAAATCGCCTCATCGTAGCGGTTAGCTTTGGCGTGATCGAGTGCGACTTGGTAGGCCCCCTCGGGGGTACTGGTGTCCTGAGGCTCCACCGATGCGCAGTGCGTGGTGAAAACAGCTAAACAAAGGACTGCTAAAAGGAGTTGCGGGCGCCGTGTCATGTGGGCGTCAGTTTACGGTCGAGCCTTCCTTAAAGTCAATTATTTGCCGGGGTGGAACGAGCGAGACGTCACATACAAGTCGGAAGCTGGCACCCAGCCTGCTGTGGCCCCAGGGCGGGCGATCAGGCGCCAGTCGTTGTGCTCTCTTAAAACCAGAACCTCCGCACCGAGCCTTACGGGGGCAGTTTCTGGAGCTTCTATGGAGGGGCCTGCCCTTAGGCCCGCTTCCCCTAAAAAGGTGGCGCGCTCAGTGAAGCTGCGATCCCAGGTTTGCAAACCCCATAAAAGTGCAAAAGGCAGTGAAAGGGTCAAAAGCGTGATGGCAAACCAAGAAGGCGCTGGCGCTGGCAGGCTCTGTGCTCTGTTCTGGCGAGCCACTTCGATCCAATGCAGAAGCTTCCAAAGTCCCGCCACAAGGCAGATCCAAAGGGCCACAGGATAGAGCCACGTGGGAACGTAGGCCCAGGCCACCTTTCTTAAGCGCTCCATAAAAGTGCCCGCCTCTAAAACAGCCTCCATTCGGGCCTCCTCTGCCACCCAGTGCAGGGCTTTGCGGGACTCAGTGAAGGTGGGGCGAAGGTAAAGTGCGTGGCGCAGGCGCGCTAGGGCTAGGGCGTATTGACCGTGCTGCGCATCAACCACGGCTAGATTGTAAAGTTGAACTTCGGGGTTGAGATTTTGGGCGTTCAACTCCAGCACCTGATTGTGCGCAACCTCGTAGGGCGAAGGGGTGCCAGGCTCTTGGGCGTAAGCAATCTCCCCTAAGAACAAGCAAAGTAAGCTCAAAAATAGAAGTTTGAAAGGCTCAAGCATACGCGGGTCGTCCTTGCTGACTACGTCACCCCTTTTAAAGTCACTGCAGTTAGAATATCATGGTTTCGGCCCGAAACCAGCTGGAAGGCTGGTATTGTTTGCGGCTTTCAAAAGGAGATTATCATGGTCACCCCCCTCGGCGCTCACCTCAGAAATTCACCCAAGATCCAAGCTCTCGCAGACGAGATTGCGCTGGAGGTGGACGCTCAGTCTCAGAAGATCACTGGCCTTAAGGGAGCCGGGGATTCGACCGTACTTCAACAGTCGGTGGAGCGCGTGGGTAAGGTGCGCGGACGCCCCCTGGTTTACAGCTATGTGGGGTCAGGTCTGGGCAACGGCGCCTATGTGGAGCTAGAAGATGGCAGCGTTAAAATTGATCTTATCAACGGAATTGGTGTTCATCTTTTAGGCCACTCACATCCACTGGCCATCCGGGCCTCCTTACGGGGCGCGATCTCTGACATCGTCCAGCACGGACACCTTCAGCTCAATGCGGAGTACGTACAGATTTCTGAAAAACTCGTTGAGATGGCCAGCCGGGGCAGTCGCCTGCGCCACGCCTGGCTGACCACATCAGGTTCGATGGCCAACGAGAACGCACTAAAAATCGTGCGCCAAAAGAAAACCCCGGCCCGAAAAATTCTGGCCATGGAGAGAGCCTTTGCGGGCCGCTCAACTATGATGGCTGAAATCACGGACAACCCCGCCTACAAACAAGGTCTTCCCAGCTATGATGAGGTGCTGCGTGTGCCGCCCTTTCAAAAAAAACCTGGCTCCACCTCGGGCAATGCTGAAGAGGCCCTAAAGGTGCTTAAAGCTCATGTGGAAAAGCACAAAGGCGATATCAGTGCTTTTGTGTTTGAGCCCGTGCTCGGTGAAGGCGGGTACCGAGTGCTCACTCCGGAGTATCTGAAGCCTATGTTGGCCTTTCTTAAAGAAGAAGGTATCGCAATCTGGGCCGATGAGGTTCAGACCTTCCTTCGGACGGGCGAGGCGTTTGCCTATGAAACGCTGGGCTTTGGCGAGTACGTGGACGTGGTAACAGTTGCTAAAACACTCCAGCTCGGAGCTACCCTTTATACAGAGGAGTTCAATCCGCAGCCGGGGCTGATAGCCGGAACCTTCGCTGCTAGCTCGCAGGCTTTAAATGTTGGCCTGGCTATCTTAGAGGAGATGGACAGCGGTGGTTACTTTGGTAACAGCGGAAAGATTTCGCAGATCAACAGCACCTTTGCAGGCGGCCTAGAAAAGTTAAGCAGCGGCTCCTGTAAGGGGCTGATCAGCGACGTTGACAGCATAGGCCTGATGGTGGCGTTCACCCCCTACAGCGGCTCTAGAGAAGAGGTCTCAGATTTTCTTAAAAGACTTTATGACAACGGCGTGATGACCCTCAGTTGTGGGCGCGACCCCTTCCGGGCCAGATTTTTGCTGCCGGTGTCCATCACAGAAAAGCAGATCCAGGAAGCTTTGGAGATCCTGGAGAAGACGCTGCTTGAGAAAAAGGGTGCCTAGAAGTTGGATATTTTTTTAAACAACTGCTTTTCCTTTATCAAGACGGACTCTTCACCTTCGGTGGGGACCAAAGCTTTAGCGCAAAAAGCAGCCAGCCTATGTGAATCCTCGGGCCTAAGGGTTGTGCTCTTTCATGAGACCTACCGCGGATGTGAGCAGAGCAATCTGTTGGCCTATTACCCGGAGCATCCGCCAGATGCTGACAGCCTGATTCTTCAGGCCCATTTGGACACAGCCGATCCGGGGGCCTTTGCGCTGTGGACTCGCAACGGCTCTAACCCATTTGAGCCCAGCATTTATCAGGGCCGCATCTATGGGCTGGGTGCAGCCGATGCAAAAGTTGATTTCCTCTGCAAGCTCGACGCAGTAAAGCGGCTTCGGGGTAAGAACCTTAAACGGCCCGTGCTGCTCATGGCGACTTACGGGGAAGAGATCGGCATGATGGGTATCAAGCGCCTGATTAAAAGCGGTATGGTTCAGGGCCGGTACGCACTTGTAAGTGAGCCCACTAGCTTGCGGCCGGTTCGCTCCGGCAAAGGCCTGGCCCACCTGGAACTTCATCTCTCCTTTGAAGAGGACGAAAAGGATTTCAGAGCTCGGCACGATCTGGTGGAGAGCACGGCCACGCAAAGTAAGATTTTCTCTGGAAAATCCTCACATTCCTCGACCGGTAAAAACTCTGAGAACGCCATACGCAAGTTACTGGATTATGTCTCCAAGCTGCCCAACAACTTAGCGCTGATGGAAGCTGACGGGGGTGTGAACTTTAACACAGTGGCAGATTCCGCCTTTATCGAGCTGGATTTCTCTCCGCAGCTAAAATTTTCCATGCTTCAGAAGCTCAAAAAGTTTAACGAGAATGTGATGGTGCTCGAGGAGCGCTTCAAAGAGAAGCCAGACCCATCCTTTGATCCGCCGTTTGCGACTCTTAACATCGGCCGGATTGCCTCCTCAGAGGAGGGCCTCTTGCTGGACGGCTGTGTGCGCACTCCACCCGTGGTCAGCGAGGAAACCTACCTGAAGTGGATCAGAGAGTTTAAGGAGAGCTGTAGGTCTTTAGGCGGCCATTTAAAAATTTTAGATTACAAGCACCCCTTCAGCACGCCTGAAGACAGCGAGCTGCTCAGAGAGAGCCAAAACGTGCTGCAGAGTCTGGACAGGAGCAGTGAATGCTCACCCCAATCGGTTACGACCGAAGCCAACGTTCTCTCAAAGCACGGAGTGGAATGTGTGGTGTTTGGCCCCGGCCAACTTGAGAACAACTTGCACACGGCCCACGAAAGTGTGGCCATTGAGGATCTTAAAGCCGCGCGCGAGTTCTACAGCCAGCTCCTAGAGAGGATGTGCCTATGAGCTTTTTACTTCGATCGGTAAGGTCCTCAGATCTTCCATCGCTTCTTCAGCTCACTCATCAGTTCGTGCTGCTCAACCTGCCCAGCTCCAAAGAGGCTCTTGAGGCGAAAATTCATCGAAGTGAAAAATCGTTTGCAGGAGAGCTGCAGCGAAACGAGGCGGAGTATCTTTTCGTTGTGGAAGATACCGAAACTGGAAAAGTGGTGGGCTCCTCCTTGATTATGGCCAAGCACGGCACGCCCGAATCTCCCCATCATTTCTTTAAGATCGAGAGGCGCAATCATTACAGCGAAAGCTTGGGCATTGGTTTCACCCAGCCCGTGCTCATCTTTAAATCCGAGACTGACGGCCCTTCTGAAATCGGGGGCTTGCTCGTTGATGAGGAGTACCGGCGCCGGCCCGAGAAGCTAGGTTATCAGATTTCCCTAGTACGCTTTTCCTATATGGGCATGGAGCCAGAGCGTTTTGAAAAGGAGCTTATCTGTGAACTGTCTCCACCTTTGACCGCCGATGGTCGAAGCGAGTTCTGGGAAGCCTTAGGTCGTAGATTCACCGGGCTGCCTTACAA
>CAYRIE010000014.1:0-15911 GCA_964424215.1 uncultured Pseudobdellovibrionaceae bacterium | reverse complement strand
GTAGCGATGTACGCTTTTATTTCGGCTCTTTTTTCCTCGGCTCTTCTGATCGGAGCGCAAAAGGTCTTCACCTATGTTTCTGCAAATCTTCTCAGGCACAACGAGATTTATGGATCTCTGGCGATTTTGCCGCTGTTTTTAATGTGGGTGATGATCCTTTGGTACATTGTTTTAGTGGGAGTGGCTCTGACCAGGGCCCTTTGCAAATCCAACCAGTCAGAGCCTGCCTCAAGTTAAACTAAAATGTTGGCAAAGAGCATTTCGCGGTACTTGGGTAGGGGCCATAAGTCATCAGGGAGCAGCCGCTCAGCGTGGTCGCAAACCTCTCTTAATTTTTCGCCCCGGCTCTTAAGCTCTTGGCCTATCAGCTCAAGTCTTTCGCCCTCATCCTCAAGTGAACCTAGGTGCTCTAGACCCTGCTCCAGGCTTTGCAAAGCATCCCGCAAACGCACATATATCGATTGCATCTGCTCAAGGTCCTTTTCTTTAAGCTTTTTTAGGTCACTTGAGCTCAGCCCCTGGATCCACGAATCCTGTTGAATCAGGTGACGCTCTACAGCTGGTATCACGTACAAGTGAACCATCTCATCAAGGATTTCTAACTCCAGCTGGTAGGCTTTATTATAGCGCTCCACAGCTACGTGATATCTCGCCCGCATCTCCTCAGCAGAATAGATGCCCAGATCCTCAAGGAATTTGGTGGCCTTGGGGTCGCCAAGAGCCTTCAGCGCTTCGGCACCTGATTTTAAGTTAGCCAAACCGCGCCGCTGGGCTTCATCCTCCCACTCTTTTGAGTAGTTGTTCCCTTCAAACCTAATAGGCTGAGTCTCCGCGATCAGCTCCTTGATGAGAGCCATCACAGCCTCATCCCGCGGTAGATCTTTAAGCAGCTCCTCGAGTCTTAGCCGGCTGCTTAAGAACGCATCGGCAACCGCTGCGTTCAGAAGGGTCATGGGCGTACCCACGTGGGCGGAAGATCCCACGGCTCGAAACTCAAACTTGTTTCCGGTGAAGGCAAAGGGGCTTGTGCGATTGCGGTCGGTGTTGTCCTTAGAAATTTCTGGAATGAACTTAACCCCTAAATTGATCGAGGCTGACTCTGTTGGCGCCGACGGGTTGCCATGTTCGATACTGTTAAGGATCTGATCCAGTTGGGAGCCAAGAAAGACTGAGAAAATTGCAGGAGGTGCTTCATTGGCTCCGAGCCGATGATCGTTCCCCGGAGTCACAATGCTAGCACGCAAAAGGTCCGCATGATCCTTAACGGCTTTAAGTACAACCGACAGGACAGCTAAAAACCTTATATTCTGGTGGGGCGTACGTCCGGGCTCTAACAGGTTTTCACCCTTATCGTTACTGATGCTCCAGTTGTTGTGCTTTCCGCTTCCGTTAACTCCCTTAAATGGCTTCTCGTTCAGGAGGCAAACCATGCCATGATCGAGCGCCGTCTTTCGAAGAACCTCCATGGTCAGGGTGTTGTGATCTGTGGCGACGTTGACCTCTTCGAAAACAGGGGCCAGCTCAAACTGACTTGGAGCCACTTCGTTGTGACGGGTCTTTACAGGGATGCCAAGCTTGTAGAGTTCCAGCTCGGCATCCTCCATAAAAGCAATCACCCTACGAGGAATCGCTCCAAAGTAGTGATCCTCCATCTGCTGACCACGCACAGAAGGTGCTCCAAGAAGCGTGCGACCTGTCATCATTAGATCCGGGCGGAGCGCGACAAAGTTTTTGTCCACCAGAAAGTACTCCTGCTCAGGGCCCAGGGTCACAGTGATTTTTTTAGCGTCCACATCGCCTAAAAGCTTTAAAAAAGCCACTGTGTTTCTGGAGAGAGCCTCTACGGAGCGAAGTAGGGGAGTTTTAATATCGAGGCTCTGGCCGTGATAACCGAAAAAGACAGATGGGATGTAAAGCACCTTAGCGCTCTGATCTTCGACAATGAACAGCGGGGAGCTCGGGTCCCAGACGGTGTACCCACGCGCTTCAAATGTGGTTCGCATTCCTCCGCTGGGAAGAGAGGAGGCGTCGGGCTCTCCCTGAACCAGTTGGCTGCCCGAGAAGGTTTCAATCATTCGGATTTCAGAGTTGGGGCTGTGCTGGCCGTGGACAAAGGCATCATGCTTTTCGGCCGTGGAGCCGGTCATCGGATGAAACCAGTGACTAAAGTGCGTAGCTCCTCTCTGCAGGGCCCAATCTTTGATGACCCCTGCAATGACCTGGGAGGTCTGTGCTGAGAGCTTCTTGCCCTGCTCTAAGGACTGCAGCAGCTCCTGATAGGCGTCTGTAGGCAGCTTTTCTCTCATCTGAGAGAGGCCAAAGGTGTTGATGCCGAAGAACTCAGAGACGAGCTTTCTACGGCCTGAGGTTTCCTTTGGCTTAGGGGAGGTTTGCAGCGAAGAGTCGATAACTTTGAACAGAGTTTTTTGACGCAAGTCTGCGCCGAGACCAGAGGGCTTCATAGGGTTAACCTTTCTCTTTAAGAATTCACCGGAACTCTTAAAAATGAACTTGTTTTAGAAGATCTCGGGGAAGCTCTTGTTGAAGCCTCAACGAAACCCACTTTCTGAAAATAACAGGATGAAATTTGGAGAGCAACCCGTAGCACTTGAAGAATTCCTTAAGTGCTATATATTTGCGCCCACCTTTATTTTTTCATTAGGGCGATATGAAGATTTTATTTCAGAGCCGTACCCCCCTGCCGGTTAGCCTGTATGGCGGCACGGAGCGCATGCAAATGTGGCTGATGAAGGAGCTAGTCCGCCAGGGGCACCAGGTGGTCTTTGTGGGACCTGCCAGCTCTAGGGTGAGCGAAGCCGGGGTGGAACATATTCACCTTGAGCCCCAGTACCACCTGGACTGGGCCCACCTGATTCCTTCAGGTGTGGATGTGGTTCACCTTTTTGAGGAGGTGGGGTTTAAAGTTCCCACACCCTACCTTGTGACCATTGGTGGAAACGGCCAGCCTGGCCAGCAGTTCGATGTCAATACGGTGTTCGTTTCCGGAAAGCACGCTGCCAACCATGGCAGTGATCGCTTCGTTTACAATGGTCTTGATTTTGAAGATCTACCCACGCCCCCTCAAGAGCCAAAGGATTGGGACAATTTCGTCTTCCTAGCCAAAGCCAGCTGGAAGGTCAAAAACCTCAGACACTGCGTAAAGGCCTGCAGGAAGGCCCGCAAGCATCTGCACATTGGCGGCGGACGCAGCTGGACTCCCTCCCGTTACATTCACTCCTGGGGCATGGTGGATCAAGAGAGAAAGGCTGAGCTTTTGGCGCAAGGAGATGCGCTCCTTTTTCCAGTGCGCTGGGAGGAGCCCTTTGGAATCGCCATCGTGGAAGCCTTTGCTATGGGACTACCAGTGATAGGCTCACCCTACGGCAGCCTGCCGGAGCTCATCACCGAAAACATGGGAATCATCTGTAAGTCCTATGAAGAGCTGCTAGCGGCTCTCAAGGATAGCTCCCGTGGAAGGAGCTTTTCCGCGGCTTTCATTAGGGAGCAGGCTCTGGCTAGGTTCTCCATCGCTGAGGTGGCCCGTCAGTATTTAAAGCTCTATGCGGAAGTGCAATCACGGCCCCTTAACTCAAAGAGGCCCGTGGCTCAGTTCACGGAGCGCCCCGTAGCGCTCCTGCCGTTCTAATTTTAGTTTCGGAAGGTGTTCGCAGGTACAAATTCCACGCGAAGCCTAGCGTTAGGATCAGGGTCGAGATGAATATCGCGGCCAAACACGATGGAATTGGTTTCAGCAACGTAGACCCACCCGGTTTTTGGGTCATTAGGCAGCTTTCGGTGACCGTAATAAACCGCAATGGTGGCCGGATCTGGGACCACTTCCAGCTGAAAAACCCCGTTCACCCGCGTGACTAAATCGGTCGCAAGATCCGCAAGCTGGGTCCCGAAGCTGGCCGAGCAAAGATCATAGGTCAGTCCATTAGCCATCTTGATGAAATCTTCGATGCGGTAGGGTTCAGGTTCACCTCCGCGCGAGCAAGGAGGCCTGTTGCCATACGCTGTAGGAATGATCACACCGTAGGGAATCACCAGATCAGATGCGCCTTTGAAGCTGACCAGTTTCTGGTAATAGTCTGAAACATCAATCAGTCCAGTTCTTAATCCCAGGTGGTTCGTCAGATAAGTCTGGTCATCTGAATCTGTGATAAACAAGGGTACTAAATAAGCTTCTTCTCTAAAAAACCCAAGATTCTCTGGTCTGTTCTGGGAGTGTTCAATGGCGTCAAGTACGGGTCCAAAAAATGTCTCCACTGCATCGTTCATCGTCCCCACACGAACTCTGGCTTTCAGAATATCAACAACCCCTGGCGTGGAACTTGTGACGAAATAGGGGGGCTGGTCGCTCGAATCGTTGGTGTGGAAGATTCCCGAATTATAGGTGGCCCGTAGATCAGAATAAAGGTGCCTGTGCTCAGTCATGCGCGTGTGGCCTGAGATAGTGATTGCAATGCGGAAATCAAGCTTTGCTGCCACTAATTCATCGATGAACTTATCCATATTGGCTTCGACGTTATTGATGTGCGTGCCCATGCTGCCGGAGCCATCGATAACGATTACAATGTCGACCTGGGGAGCTAAAAAGTCCGTGGTGGTGATGTCCTGGACAATTTCCTGGACTTCAAATTGTTCGAGCGGAACCAGCTTTGGAATGACGTCATTACCTGAGCAGCTCGTCATAAGTAGCACTAAGGTGAGAGCCTTTATAATTCTTCCTAAAGCCATAAATCCCCCTCGGTAGGCGCGAAACCGCTGACTCTGACTTTTTTTCAGATTGCTTAGATTGTCAACGAAGGCACCCTAGACCATGGCCTAGGGTGCGAAGGAAGGGGACGGGAGGAGTAAATAAAGGGGGGATGACAGCCCCCGCAGGTCAGGAAAAATTATTCGCGGACGCTCACAGGGTCATAGGTGATGGAAACTGGATCACCTTCTGAGGGAATGGCATTTCCGTTAAGGCCTATAAAATGGATTCCATTTTCGACAAAGTAGGTCCACCCGTTGTCCGGATCTTCGGGAATAAGCACATCGGAGATCGCCACACGAATCGAGCTAGGGATGGGCTCTCTGGACAGCGGAAATCTTGAGACCATGGCCACCACGTTCTCAGCAATGATCGTTAAGTCCTCTGCGAAGGTGGGGCTACAGATATCGGTAGCCACACCGTTAGTGGCAGCAGCAATAGCTTTGTATTTGGTGCCGTTGCTGGCGCTTTCGTGGGCGCCGGGGCAAGTGTTTCTGTTTTCCATAACGATACTTGAGACGTTGTAGCGTCTGTTGTCCGGATCGGCGTCGGTGTAGGTGTCCATCAGGTTCATAAAAGAGCTGACGTAGTTGTTCACGCCGCTTTGGCCACCGCCATAGCTGCCGCCGTTAGCTCTCAGGGAGCCATCTTCTTCGTCAGCTACAAAGATAACTGAGAAGAAGGCATCGGGCCTTCTAAACTGATCCAGCGCCGTGTGAGTTTCCCCATTGTAGCCAGGAGTGCCATCTTCATTGAGACGAAGGGCTGCTCTTAAGCTTTGAAGACCTCTTTCACTTCCGTCGCCGCGAATTCCAGAGCGGATGTTCGTTGCGAACACGTTCAGGATATCAGGTGTGTGCTGAGTAAGAAGATAGATGCCGCTGCGGTTCGTTGGAGGTGTGTACCAGGTGCCGCCGTTACAGCGATACACGCCGCCTGAGTACTG
This sequence comes from uncultured Pseudobdellovibrionaceae bacterium, assembly GCA_964424215.1. Taxonomy (GTDB): domain Bacteria; phylum Bdellovibrionota; class Bdellovibrionia; order Bdellovibrionales; family JAGQZY01; genus CAYRIE01. Next base: position 10,206 of record CAYRIE010000014.1, on the reverse strand, counting down.
TACGTAGCCTCCCTGGCAGGTGGGCTTTGCACCATAGATGTCGCCATCCCTAAAGTGTCCGAGCTGAGCAAAGGTCGCATTGGTAGGATACCAGTCGGCACTAGAATGATAGGTAGAGTTGGGAGAGGAACCGTCGTAGTTGGTCTCTCTTTTCCATGCGTCGGTGCCCACAACGGCCATGTGGAAATCAAAGCCCTTGTTGGCAAAGGAGGAAATAAAGGAGTTGAAGTTTTGTGCCAGGTTCTCCTGATAAGGCTCCATCGAACCTGAAGTGTCGACCACCCAAAGGATATCCACCTTGCTATTGAACTCGGTGGCCGGCGACTGAAGGAAGTCTTCCCTTTCAATCAGGATCGAGTAGGTGCTGGGATTATCGGCGCAGCCGACAGCCAACATCAAAGGAATCAGAAGGCGAAGGTTGCGGATAAGAATCTTCATAGGTACCCCCAAGATAGACCAACGTCCAATTTGCGCTCAGGGCTTACATGAACATTCAACGCGCACCTATTACTACGGCTTTAGTATAGGTTTTCAATAGGGGTGTCGCAACTTAATCAAAAAAAAAGAGTTTTCCGTCAGATGATTCGACAGTTTTTCCCAACTTCGCGTACCATCTTGGTACGGCCCTTAAAATCTGGATCCTCGTGAGGCGTTTCATTTTGAATCAGCTAGGAGCTGCCTGGCTCGGGCGGCAAGCTGACTTCAGGGCCTTAAGCCCTTCGCGTTGACCAAACACCCAGATGAGATCTCCTGGCTGAAGGATCTGCGTGCTCTCTGGGTTAAGGATTCGAGTGGCCCCGCGTTCGATACCTACTACAAGGCCGCCGAACTCTTCACTTACGCCCATCTGGCGGATGCTCTTTTGGGAGTACCGCGAACCCTCTTCTACAAGGATGGATTCCAAATTAAAGAGCTCATCGTGAGTGTGATCCACAGGGGCGTGATCGGCGGTAACGAGCTTGTGGGCTGCCCCTAGCTGCTCATCGGTGCCGATCAGAAAAAGCTGATCACCGGGCCAAATGCGCTCTGAGCTGGGAGGTGCAAAAATTCTCCTGCGGCCCCGGTCGATCATCCCAACAGTAGCTCCGCTGTGGGTTCTAAACTGAGACTCTCTGAGGGTTTGTCCTGCAATGTCCGCGTTGGGGCTCACAACCACTTGAGCTAGGGCAGCGTTCCAAGGTGCCAGCTGCGGCTGCTTGGCCATCTGTTCAACGGCAGCCAGTTCCTTAGCGTTGAGGTTACGCAAAAATCGAATTTCAAAAGCCGAATAGAACTTTGCAATGTGACCGCGAAAACCAAAGACCACAAGGGGGGTGGCAAGAAGGACACTTAAGGGAACTAGAGGCGAAGTTGAAAACTGATGGATGATCACCTCTATGAGTACAAGTCCCAGCGCAGCCCTTAGGAGCAAAACCCCCAGCTGCAGCTTGCTGAGGCGAAAAAGTGTAGGCACTTCGTGATCTGAAAGCCTTCGGGGGGACCTGAGAATGATGCCGTAGAGAAACGGCGAGCAGGCCAGCAGCACCAAGAAGCCAGCAGAAAGCCGCACCCAAAGATGATCCCCAACGGCCTCCAGAAAAAGAGGGAGAAGGTACTGTCCCGAAAGCCAACCTATGGCGACGATCACCACTGAATTAAGGAGCAGCAAAGGCCCATAAGTTCTCCAGAAGAGGGTCAGAACACCTTCGCGCTCGTTGTTGGCCATGGCGCCTTCATACTGCTGGGTCAGATGTAAAAACCAGTCGGGCAGGCGCCTTTCCATGGCCTCATAGAGATGATCTGAGTACTTAATCATATAGGGTGTGGTGAAGGTGGTCACAGCTGAGACGGCAATGACTATAGGGAAGACGTACTCGCCAATGGCATTGAGGCTCACGCCAAGTCCTGCGATAATAAATGAGAACTCGCCAATTTGCGCCAAAGACATGCCCGCATGAACGGAGTGCTTTAGGCTTCTACCCGAAAGCACTGCTCCAAAACCTGAGCCAAAAAGTTTACCTAAAATCGTCAGCACGGTGATGACCAAAACCTTATCGAAATGTTCGATGAGCACCGCAGGGTCGATCATCATGCCGATGGACACGAAAAACACGGCGCCGAAAAGGTCCTTAACCGAGGAGAGAAGCTGCTGGATGCGCTCCCCCTCTGAGGTTTCAGCTAAAATGGATCCCATGATAAAGGCACCGATGGCTGATGAGAAGTTGGCTTTGCTGGCCAGCACCACCATAAAAAAGCAAAGACCTATGGATACGATCAGAAGGATCTCGTTGCTCAGTAAGGCGCGCACCTTTTTAAGCAGTGTTGGAACTAGATAGATTCCTACCAAAAACCATATCAAAAGAAAGAAAATGAGGCGTGCGCTAAGAAAGGTCAGGTTGGAGCCTGTCAGGGTTCCCGGCTGGCTCAGAGCCTGCAGTAGCACCATCAAAAGAATGGCAAAAAGATCCTCCACGATCAGGATGCCAAAAACCAGTGAGGCAAAAGCGCGAGTCTTAAAGCCTGTTTCGTCAAAAGCTCGGATGATGATGGTGGTGGAAGACATGGCCAAAATCGCGGCCAGATAGATGCTGTCCATGTGGGTCCAGCCGATGGCCTGACCTAAAAGATAACCCACAGCCCCCATGGTGATCAGCTCAAAGAGCGCCGCAATGAAGGCGCTTTTTCCAACCTTTGCTAATTTTTTGAAGCTGAATTCAAGCCCCAGCCCAAAGAGCAAAAAGATCACACCGATCTCAGCCCAAAGATGAACGCCAGAGTTATCGACCACCGTAGGCGTTAAAGAAAAGTGGGGCCCCACAAAAAAGCCTGCGATCAAGTACCCCAGAACAACAGGCTGCTTTAATTTACTGAATACAAGGGTAGCAAGAGCTGCAGAGCCCAGAATAACGGCCAGATCCACAATCATCTGGGGCAGATGTTCCAGGTGACTCCTCCTAGGGGGTGGAAGGGGTTAAGTCAGAAACTTCCACCAGGAGTCGTAAGATACTATAAGGTTGGAATTTACCGAAGAGCGGATTTGATCTTGGAAACAAAATCTCCGCGGGGGGTTCGCAGCCCGTCCTTCTGAGCGGCCACCTGACCCGTTTCGTCCCAAAGAAAAATGGAGTTGGAGTGGGTGTACTCGGTTCCAATTTTCTTGTAGCGAACTCCAAGAGCTGCCGCCAGGCTTGAGACCTCAGAGGCCCCGGACGTTAGCAGCTGCCACCGGTCATCGAGCTTCTTTTTTTTGGCAAAATCTTTTAAAGAGGCCGCTGTTTCCCGTTCCGAATCGATAGAGAAGATCGTAAGGCGGATCCTTTGGGCGGTTTCATCAGGGAGGTCCTTAAGGATCGCCTTAAAATCTTCAAGCACCAGGGGGCAGGTGGTTGTGCACCGGGTGTAGAGCATGGCGACCAGTCGGGGTGAGCCTGCCAGATCTTGAAGGGCCACCTTCTCCCCGTTTTGGTTTTGCCACGAGGAGTTGAGGTTATAAATGGAAGCTGAGGGCCACTTGCTGGCACCAGCGCTCAAACAGAAAAGAGCAGCTAGCAAGGTTGTTAAAGTCAGTTTCATTCGGATTTTCCTTCCTTAACGCAGCGAAATCCTAAATTCTTTCCGCCGTAGGCAGCCTTGAGACTCGACCAAAAAGCAAAGCGCAAAAAAACGGCGTAAAGCGAAGGATCTTTAGCTCCTAAAGCCGCTCCTCCGCAGAACATGTCCTCGGCCACGCTGCTGCGTGAATCTCCAGACATAATTACCGTTGAGAAATCTTCCACCCACTCCCACACGAGCCCCCAGGCGTCGTGAACGCCGTAAGCGTTGGGTGCGCCTTGTCCCACATCACCCAGCTCCTGAGTCGGGCGGGAGTACCATCTAAGGATTTCATCCTTGTACTCAGGCTTTTGAATGTCCATGGCATGTTCCCACTCGGCGATGGTGGCCAGACGCGCCCCCTGGGCTTCGCAGTAGGCTTTGGCTGCAAACCAAGACACTTGGGTAACGGGGCGAGAGCCATGACCCTTAGGCACCTTCCCTTGGGGCCACCCTGAAAGGTAGTTTTGATCTACAAAGATTTGGGCCGGCTGACCCGGCCCCCACTCGGGATGATTCTGGACAAATTTAAAAAACTCATCGTTGGTGACGGGCGTTTTATCGATCCAAAAGGGCCCGACCGCTCGGTCGGTCTCGCCCCGGTCGCGGTAAATGGGCTCATAAACGCCAGCTGGAATCTGAACCCTTTCGGCCGCCGCGGCAGGTGCTGCAGCGACCCAAAGGAAGGCCAGAACCCGTAGGATCATCGGACCTGCTTTACTTTTTGAAGGGTGGTCAGCCCACCTTCGTTACCCCAGCTGTTACGAATGTAAGTCACGACGCTAGCGACGTGGTCGTCAGAGAGGCCCAGTCCCGGCATCACGCTGTTGTAAAGCACGCCGTTAACTGTAATGGGGCCTTCCATTCCGTTTTTCACGATGCGAATGGCTCTGAGCTCATCTTCCATCAGGTAATCTGCCTTGGCCAAAGGAGGAAAGGCATTGGCCAGTCCCGTGCCATCAACTTGGTGGCAGGCAGCACAGTTTTGTCGGTACACGATCTCGCCTGAGGCCATCCGCGCCTCTAGTGATTCTACAGTTGGGCCTTCCTCTGCGGAGGGAGTAGCGCTGGCGTGAGGGATCATGGCTTGGCCCTCAGGCAGATAGATATCCCCTACGCGCTTACCTGTGTAAATGCGGGGGTTGTATTCACCCTCGATATGGATCTGACCTAAGGCGCCTTTGTTGAAGGCGCGGAAGAGCGCATGGTCCACCATGGTGTAAGAGCCAGGAGTGTCCATGCTGAACTCAACGATCGCAGCTCCGCCGGGGGGCACCACCGTGGTCTGAACGTTTTCTTTGATCAGCTTGGTGTTTCCTTCAGGATAGACTTTGTCAAAAATCTCACCGATCACGTGGAAAGATGAAGAAAGGTTGGGGCCGCCGTTACCCAAATAAAGACGAACCACCTCGCCGGGCTGAGCGGTAAGAGCGTTGTCACCAGCTAGGGCTCCTACAGAGCCGTTAAAGACCACATACTCAGCGTCTTCGCGAATCGCTTTGTTCATGTCAAAGTTCTGAAGGCCGCGGTCACCGAATTTGCCCTCGGTGTAAAAATCTCCTTGAACCACGTAGTACTCTCGGTCTACTTTTGGCATCCCCTCCTTGGGTTCCACCAAAATCAGTCCGTACATACCGTTGGCTACGTGCATGCCCACGGGGGCTGTAGCGCAGTGGTAAATGTAGATGCCAGGGTTCAGAGCTCTAAAGGAAAAGGTGGACGAGTGACCTGGCGCCGTGAACGAGCCTTCAGCACCGCCGCCTGGACCTGTCACCGCGTGCAAGTCGATATTGTGGGGGACTTTGTTATCGGGGTGATTGGCCAGAGTGAAGTCCACATAGTCGCCTTCACGAACCCGGAACAGGGGGCCAGGCACGCTGCCACCAAAGGTCCAAAAGGTGTACTCAACTCCATCGGCCAGTCGGCCCACTTCCTCTTTCACTTCCAGCTCGATCTTCACACGCGCTGGTGATTTGCGATCGAGCGGGGGCGGCAGGTTGGGTGGAGCTACATTGACGTGGACGATCTCGGGCAATTTTTCGATATCGACATTGTCCTGAGCAATTTGAGCCGAAGAGGCTGTCCATGCTCCCTTCTTCGGTGTGCAAGCGAGCATAACAAGAGCTAGGGCGAGCATGCAAACGTGGGCAATGGCACTACGGGTTCTCATCGGGCCTCCTTCAGTGTCAGTCTTCAAGAAATGTTCACACTCACTGAGGTATAGCTGTGGAAGACAGAGGGTACAAGCTCCTCTAGCAACTAATAGAAGCCTGCGTCGCAGTGAATAACGGTGGTGATCAGAAGATAAGGGGGGCGCTCCGAGAGCGCCTCAGCCTGGATTAGCGGAAGAGGTAGACGTAGCGGACAGAAAGGCTGTTGCCAATCTGTGCAGATCCTTCTACGTCCGTAAGTCCAAATTCAACGATCGGTTCGATGTAGTGAGGTCCCTCGATGCCGATGCGGGCTCCAATGGGTAGGTTCATCACCAAAGATTCGGCGTTAACCGCACACGCACCGCCATCAACTTCACATTTATCAGCTAGGTTGAGATTCACGTTCAGACCGCCAAAAAGCTGCACCTTGTTGCCGGCCCTAAAAAGTAGGGTCACAGGAATTTCTAGGTAGGTGAGTCCGTACTCTCTTGAGCCAGAGGAGCTATTTTTTCCCACAAAACCTGCGCCAGTTCTCAGTCCAAAGCTCGGCCGAAACATGTTCAAGACGGTAACTCCCGCCTCCAGGCCGAAATCGCGCTCAAAATCCACACCGGTCGCATGGTAAATCGTGGAGTTGACGCCGCCAAACACCCCCCACGTCTGGGCATCAGCAGTCAGAGCAAAACAGAAAGTAGCTAGGGTCAGAACGATTTTTTTCACAGGCGGACTCCTTGTTCGTCAGACCCTAAATCTAGCTTAGGGTTTGCGGTCAGGGAAAGTAAATCAAAGTGATTCGACGCGTCTGATGGCCCTGCTCTTAAGGGGATCCTCTCCCGCAGTGTAAATCCTAATGCCGGAAGAGGACCTAATGGCACAGCGGGTGCTGCTTGATAAGCTGGCTGATGCCCATGCGCTCTGACTTAAAGGCTGCCCAGTAGTTGTTAAAAATCGAGGGCGTGCAGGACCTAGTGGGCTGAGCTTCGGTGTGATTCCAGCTGCGATAGCACTCATCTGTGTGAAAGCCCCTGAGCGCTGTTATAAGTGCATCAAGACCGCATTTAAGATTGAGCCGTGGATCTAACATCGCCTCATCTGTGATCCAGAAGCCTTCGACGTTCACTCCCCCGGTGGGATGATATTCCCGGCACGATCCCGTCCCCAGGGACTGGTTGCTGTAGTCAAAGCGGTAGCGAAGGTCGTGGGGCATATGCAGCACGCCCAAGGATAGACCATTGGGGTTATTAGCGCCTACGAGGTTGTTTCCGGTCACGCATTTACTTTCGTGCCAGGAGATAGATGCAAACACCCAGACCCAGAAGTGGATCTTTTCATCCTCATTAAACTGCGCAAATTTCGGGCACAGCTGCAAAAAACCATTCACGCCGTAGGCTAGGTCCGAATCCAGCAAAAGGGAAACTTTGCGACTCGGGTACTGGTTGGTGATGTAGTAGATGGTGTCTCGGATGATTTCACCATAGGGCCCGAGCTCCCCGAACTCATCGATGAATTTATCACAGCGCGCACCTGAACCTGAAAAGGCCGGTGTCAGCGCCGGAAGGTGAAGCTCCCTAAAAGAGCGCGGCAGAGGAGAGCTTGGTTCCGCATCTGGTGCATCAGGTTCTACGGGACCGGTGCCATCGGCCGGTGCGCAGGACATGATGCCAACTAAACACATCAAATAAAGAGCTTTCTTTACGAAATCCATAAGGCCCCCCTCAAGATTTGAAAAGATTTCCTATCATCTTTTAAGGGAGCTTCAGTAGACAAAAGCGCTTATGGCAGCGCCTGCGTCGGGATTAGAAAAGTGATTGAGTTGTGGAGAGATTTTTTTCTTTCAGAAATTCGCTGTTGAAAAGTTTCGACTGATATCTGAGCGCAGAGTCACAAAGAAAGGTCACAAGGCGAAGCCCGGATCCTCGGTGCTCCATAGCGTACTGGAAAGCTGCATAAACATTAAGCGCTGAGGAGGTGCCCACAAGCAGTCCATCCTGCTTGGCTAAATGATAAAGCATGGTGAGCATCTCTTGGTCGGACACTTGAACGGAATCATCAACTTGAGCCTGCTTGAAATTGGCCGTGAGCCTCATGATCCCAATGCCCTCAGTGATTGATGAGCCTGAAGAGGCTAGCTCCCCAGTTTTCACGTAGGAGTGAAGGCCAGAGCCTGCTGGGTCCACCAGGCGCACGTGCACCTTGGGGTTCTTCTCTTTTAGATACTTTGAAGTCCCGGCGAGCGTGCCACCGGTGCCTACCGCCGAAAGAAGTGCATCGACCTTGCCGTCCATCTGCTGCCAGATTTCTGGTGCGGTGGTTTCGTAATGAATTTTAAAGTTCGCAAGGTTTTCAAACTGGTTGGCCCAGTAGGAGCCCGGGCGCTCGCCAGCGATGCGCTTTGCGGTGTGATAAAAGTGCTGGGGATTAGCAAAAGGGCAAGGAGGAACCGTGATCAGCTCAGCTCCTAAGGCTGTGAGCGTTTGGTACTTCTCCTCTGATTGGTTATCTGGCATGACGATCACGCAGTGATAACCCATCTGAGGTGCCAAAGTAGCCAGCCCTATGCCCGTGTTACCCGCTGTGCCTTCAACGATGGTGCCGCCGGGTTTTAGCTGCCCCGAAGCCTCCGCTTCTTTAAGAATGCTCAAGGCTGCGCGGTCTTTAATGCTGCCACCCGGGTTGAGGAATTCGGCTTTACCGAAAATCTCACAGCCCGTGTGCTCCGACAGAGATTTGATTTTGATAAGGGGCGTATCACCTACGACATCAGAGATCCATCCGCGGCGCATGATCTACCTCACAGTCTGAGCAACAGAAAGCCTGCCATAACAAGAACGAAATAGTTCGCAAGGCTTGCAGCGCCCGCATAATCTTTGGCCAGCCTTTGTCCGGTCAGAAGCATCAGAAAGTTGATCGCACATAGACAGAGGGCCCAAAAAACCGGCGTCGTCACGGGCATGATGATGAGCCGAATGGCTGCATAGCTGGTGGCAAAGGCCGTGAGAACTTCCACCAGCGTGAGACCCGTAAGCATGGGGCTGGCGAAATTCTTAAGAGGTGAGTTTTTAAAGTGCGCCCCAAAAAATTCCAGATTGCCTTTGCGGTCGACCACCTTGTCGGCAGCAGACTGCACAAAGGTGATCGCAAAGAATGCCATCAAAAAGAACAGAGAGGTCTGTTGAAGATCAAACGCCGAGGCCATAACTCTCCTACCAGCCTAGCACGTAGGCAAAAATCAAGGGTGCCACAATAGTGGCGTCCGATTCAACCACAAAGCTTGGAGTGTCCACATCGAGTTTACCCCAGGTGATCTTCTCCGTTGGGAGTGCGCCTGAGTATGAACCAAAAGAGGTGGGCGAATCGGAGATCTGGCAGAAGTAACGCCAAAGTTTAATGTCGTCATAATGCAAATCTTGCTCAAGCAGAGGGACCACGCAGATCGGGAAATCACCTGCGATTCCGCCGCCTATTTGGAACATGCCCATGTCATGATTTTTTGAAACGCCAACATACCACTCTGCTAAGGAGGTCATGTATTCGAGCCCTGTTTTGACCACGCGAGGGTTTTTGATTTCTCCTGAAATAATTTGCGCAGCCAGTACGTTGCCAGAGGATGAGTCCTCCCAGCCAGGCACCACCATAGGAAGGTTTTTCTCTGCTGCAGCTAGCAGCCACGAGTTGGCCGGGTCGATCTGAAAGTGCTCTCTTAGAGTTCCCTTCCTAAGGATCTCGTAAAAATACTCATGGGGGAAAAGGGAGCGGCCCGCTTGGTCAGCCTCTTGCCAAAGCTGCATCAGCACATCATCCACTCTTCTCATAGCTTCATTTTCAGGGATGGCCACATCCGCAACGCGGTTGAGTTTGCTCTCAAGCAGCGCTTTGTCTTCTTCGGGTGATATATGGCGCCAGTTGGGAACGGACACGTAGTCTTTGCGGGCCACTAAGTTGTAAAGATCTTCTTCTAGGTTCGCACCGGTGCAAGAGATGGCGTGGACTTTGTCTTGCCGGATCATCTCGGCCAGAGTTACGCCCAATTGGGCGGTGCTCATGGCACCTGCCATGGAAAGGAGCATCTTGCCGTCATTTTCGATATGGGTCTTGTAAGCCTGCGCGGCCTCTTTAAGGGCTGCTGAATTAAAATGATGAAACGTTTTCTCGATAAAGGAGGACACGCTTCCGCTCATCTTCATAGAGTTCTCCTCGTTAAAAGTGAGGTCTGAGTGGAAAGATCAGACTGAAATAGGAAGAAGTGTGCGTACCAACCTAGGTACAACTCGCAAATGAAGCAAGGCGTTAAGCGTCATGCAAGGCGGCTTCAGAGCGCTGGCTGAACAGTTAAAAGCAGGCTCTGGCAGACCGGAGCGGGGGAGCTTTCTTGGGTCCAGTGAGTAGGGCTGGGTACTCTCTGAGCAAACTCTTGATCGAGTAGCTCGTTAGGTAAAAATTCAAAACCTGGATAATGAACCTCAGCGCTGAGATCAAAATGATT
>CAYRIE010000013.1:0-16312 GCA_964424215.1 uncultured Pseudobdellovibrionaceae bacterium | reverse complement strand
CGCCACTTGAGTTGGGTGTTGTTGTTGGGTGTCAGGCACCTTTTAGTGGGGCAAATCGGCCACTGGTGGCGCGTTGCCCCACTAAAAGGTGCCTGACACCAAAGCGGGAGACAATAAATGTACTAGCTGTGAAAGAGATACTCTGTTGCCGAACCCAGCTAAGTCCCTTAGGAGTTAAGGACTGGCTCGGTATTTGTAACTTTAGGCTCCGGAGGATTTAAGTCATGAGAGTTTATAACTTAGCATTAGCTGTTATCTTTAGCTCCTTATTAGCTTTAACAGCTGAGGCTCAAACCTCACGGCCGGTCTCCGCGGCACCCTGGCTTCAGCAGATTCTCTCTAAGTATGAAGTGTCCACCCCTTTGCAGACTCACTTTGAGTTCTTTAGAGCCTACGCTCATGAAACTGACCCCCTTCAGAGGGAGTCCTTGAACTTTTATGAAATGGCGGACGTGCTCGACAATGCCGACCGTATGGACCTGGTTCGCGTGGCCTCAGAGCATCTTTTTATGCAGATTTACGAAGAGGGTCTGGAGAAGGGATCTGACGGGCAGGTCGTTGCGGCCGCTGCGTACCTCACCGGCCTGGCTAACCCCCTGCATAAGGTTACCGTGACGGAACACGCTCGCATCCTGTCAGGTGTTTTCGGGCGACGGGATGTGGAATCGATCACTTATACGATCACTTACAGTCTCAACCGCGGCATCATAAAATTCTGCCAGACCCGCCTTGAGAAAGACCGCCAGACGGGCGAGATCACGCACCTAGATCTTGAGGGCTGCCCGCATTACGTAGATGAGTTTTAAGATTAAAACGAACCGATCGAGATGTGGAAGGCAAAGTCACTTTCATTGCGCTCCGGTTTCCGATCGAGTTTTTTGCCGATTTCAAGTGCTACCGCCCCTACAGGAGTCGTGTACCTAATGCCCACGCCGACAGCGTCGCGGTAGGGATCGGGGAAGGGCTGACCTAAAATCATCACGGCTCCGCCATCATAAAACAAAGAGGCTCCCAAGTTGCCGACTATCGGTACACGCAGCTCCGATTTGATCAGATAGAAGTGGCTCTCCGTCGGCAGGAAGTACCTGGAGAGATCGTCCGCATCGGGATCATTGGGATCGTTGAGCTCCCGTGGCTGGGGGAAGCGTTCATGTTTGGCATCAAAGCCGCGAATGGTGGTCTGGCCTCCCAGAAAGAAAGCCTTCACAGCGGGAACGCCGCCCACATCCTTGGTGCTGAGGTTTTTGAGGTACCCACCTCTAAGGGTGTTCACCCATACGATTCCGTTTCGCTTCAGTGGAGTGTAGCCCGTCACGCTGGCCGTTGTCCGAATGAACTTAATCGAGTTCGTGTCGTTGTCTGTGCTGCCTAGTTCGGGACTCGCGTACTCCACATCGAAACGGGATAAAGTCCCGCTGGAGGGATTCACCAAATCATTGCGGAAATCAAGCTCCAGCAAAGGTCCTAGGGAGCCAATGTTTAAGGTGGATTCATCGCGCGGGTGCCGCCTGCCAAAGGTACGTTGGTTGGAGAAGGTGTAAGCGTTCCAGATGAACTTCACGCGCCGAGAGAACTCGTGTTCAAAGTTGGTGCGCGCCTCAAGACGTTCTTGGATGCGCACTGGGGTGGTAGGCTGGTAGACCTCCTCTGATCGCTCCAGCACAAATCTAGCTTTGGTACGTTTGTGGAATACATAGGGCTCAAGGTAGGAGAAGTTGATTCGATTTTCAAAGTATTGAATCTCAGGGTCCTGGGAGTACTGGGCATCCACCCGCGTGCTGATGGAGCGTGCGGTGCCAAAAAGGTTGCGGTAGGCCACTCCCACGAAGCCGCGGTAGGTGAGGTCATACTGGTTCGTAAAACCCAGTCCTGCTGAAAAGGTGCCTGGCTCCCTTTCGGTTACTTGAACCTGCACCGTGCGGTCGGACACTTCCGTACCGCGCTCCACGGTATCGATGTCGACACCAGAAAAAATACCCAGGCGCTGCAATCTAAAGATGGACTCACTTAAATTATCAGGTGTGAGCACCTCTCCCAGCTCAAAATCAAGCTCGTTAACTACTACGTAATCCTTGGTGAAAGTGTTTCCCTCCACCTGGATGTTTTTAACGGTCACCATAGGCCCCTCAGAGAGCACAAATTTCACACTGGCGAGGGTGTTTCCGGCCGAGTAGGTAATGATGTCCTCATCCACGTTGGCAACCTGAAAGTCCAAGTAGCCCCGATCTGTGTAGAAGACGTAGAGAGCAGCCAGGCTCTCCTCGAGTTCGATCAAGCTTAAGGGCCGACTCACTTCAAGGGAGATCGCAGAGTTGAGCGTTGAGGCTGTAAAGGCCTTGTTGTTTACGAACTCAATCTTTTGAAGAAATGTCTGAGGCCCCTCATCTAGGAGAACGTGTATTGTGACCTGATCTCCCGCCTCATTGTACTCAGGCCTGAGCGCCAGGACCTGCGCTGACAAAAAGCCCTGGTTTTGTAGGTCGGTGAGCATCCCATCGGCAGCGGCTTCAAGTTCGCTTCGGTTGTAACCGCCTCCGCGCAGCAGTCCCGTGGCATGAGTCTTAAGCAGGGACGCGTAGACATTGGGCGGACGGGTGAATTTGCCGTTGAAGTTGTACTCGCGCACCTTCACCTTAGGGCCCTCGTTGATATTGAAGTAAATGCGGTGGCTAAAGGCCTCAGAATTGACTCGTTCATCAAAGGTGACGTTTACGTGGGCAAAGCCTTTTTTCAGATAGGTTTCACGGATCCGATTGGAGAACTCAGTTGCGGGCGAGACGGTCGCACTGGTTTGCTGATCCAGTTCAAAGCGGCGGATCAAGTACTGGCTGGAAAACTCGGTGTTCCCACTCATGAAAAATTCGAATCGGTCAGCTCTTTCGATTGCATAGATCAGTAGAGCTTTGGATTGATCTTCGTTCATCTCAACACTCGGTTCAGAAAGTCGCGCGCTCAGATAGCGGTGGCGGTTGAGAAATCTGGTAAGCGTCTGCCTGATTTCAAACAGTTGTGTTTCCGTCAGGGGCCGCCCTCTAAAGCGCTGGAGTGATCTCTGAAGTCTTTGGGAGAGCCGTTCGTTATTAGTTTTAATTTCCAGATCTTCAATTAGCGCGCGCGTCCCCTCGGTCACTTGGATATCCACGCGCACTCTGCCTTGACCCACTGGGACCACTTTAAAGTCCAGGGAAAAGCCAAAAAAGCCCTTTTCCGTCATGTACTTTTCGATACTTTGCCGGGCCTGAATGATTTGGTCGTGGCCAATCTTATGGCCTTCTATGAGTCCGGACCTTTCCAGAATGTCCGCGGTCGAGAGAATGGAGTTCCCGCTGATTCGGACTTCCGTAACCGTCTGAAGAGCTAGGCCCACGACCACGAGGGATCCAGAATCCTCGTAAATCTCAACAGAGGAGTAGTTGCCCGTGGCCATGAGGGAGCGCACCAGTTGATCCATATGGTAGAGGCTGGGGCGACTGAAAATTTGTGGTGTACTTCGCTCGATCGCCTGGATGTCACTTTGCTGGACACCCTCGTACTTAAAGGTCACGGATCTTTGAGCCCAGCCGGTGGAGCAGAAGAAAAGAAGTAGAATCCAGAGCTTCCACGGCCTCATTTAAAGTCCACCCGGTACTCCAGGTCCAGACCGAAGATGTTGCTGTCTTGGGTTTCTGGTACGTCCACACTTTCCGCATAGGGCCGGTTCTCGTAAGAGCCCACCAGAAACACCTGGTTGTTCATCTGATATTTCACCTTCACGTCCGTTTTGGGACTCTTGCCTTGCTCATAGCTTGCGACGGCCCCCAGCTTGGGGGTGATTTGACGACCCAGCGTCACCCGGTGAGCCGTGGCGTTGTTCTCTTCATCAAAGATCGGCGAGATCTGCAAATCGAAATTGTACTGACTTTTGAACTGCCGACCAAAATCTGAAAATAGCAGCGCGCTGATCTGGAAAGTGGACTGGCGAGCCATATCAGCTGTCTCAAGTCCATCTGCTCCAGTTTGCGCAGGAACTCCCAGGGCGAGCAGGGTGATGATGTCCTGTTCGGGCAAACCAGGTTGAGAGGTGAGCGAAATTTCAGGCCTGCTGGCGGTTCCTTGAATCAGCATTTGAATATCGTACTCATTCAATCGGGTTCGAGCCGTTATGTAAAGCGAAGGATTGACCTCGGGCCTGCCGTCAAAGCGCACCTGAGCCGATTCCACTTGGAACTCGTGATCTCTAAAAAGAAGCGTTGAAGGGGGTACGATATCAGCTCCACCCAAAAGAACAGGTCGATCGGCCGTTCCGGTGATGCGAAGTTCCGCACGCACTCGGCCGTCCAGCAGGTCGTTGCTCACCTCTAAGGGCGCCTCTGTTTTCACCAGGAGATCCAACTGAAAAGGTGCTGCTTGTTGCTCAAGGAGCAAGTTGGGAGGCAAAAACCTACTTCGTCTGGCTGTGGCGCCGCCATTGCCGCCAAAGTTGTCGGTGATCCGGCCCGATTGGATAAGGTACTCGCCGCCCAGAGTGAAGGGGAACCAGTTCCCAGAAATCTTAAGGCGCCCCGAGCCGCGGGTATGAAAGTTTTCCGGGATTTCCAGTTGAACGTTCTCCACCCGAAGGTCCAGAGCTGTGGGCATGTCGAGCAGTCCGCGCACTTCTAATTCCCCACTGGCATACACCCTACCCTCAGCCAAAATCCCACGTGCCGTGTTCAGCAGAATGCGGCGGTGGTTAAATAGAAAATCAGCCTGTAGCTCTTCGACGGGGTGAGGAAAGTCCGCGGATTTAAAGTAGCCTCGTTCGATGTAAGCTGAGCCTAACATCTCAAAGTCATCAGGCCCCATCTTGATGTTCACCGAGGTGGAGAGCACTCCCTGGATGTCTTCAAGAAAGGGCGTCAGCAGCGCTAGAAAATGAAGCTGCAGTTTGCTCTGTATCTCGATGTCGATCGGTAACTCACTTTGGGGGCGGTCCGTGATCAGAAGAGAACCATCCTTGCCACTGAGTTCAAAATGTTCAAACTCAATCTGGCCCGAACTAAACTGTACAGAAATGGGCTGAAGATTCTGCAGTTGGCTCGTACCTCTGCGGACGCTAATCAGGGGTGCCGTGAGGCTGCCATCAGCTTCCCATGGATTGCCATTGTAGCTGGTCAGATCAAGTTCAAAGGTGGCAGCACTTTCGTAGTGCCTTCCTGCAAGCTCTCGCCGAAGACTGGACAGAAACCGCGTGAAGTCCCACTCGCGGGCGCTCACTCTCAACGAAAAAGGCTCACCCTCAGTTAAGGGGTAGCTAAGATTCAAAAGGAGGGCCTCGTCCATCAGCTCGGCAGATAGTGTGGCCGCCTGAGCGCTGAGGGCCCCCTTGATGACGGAATCTCCCATGGGGCGGCCACCGATGCGGACCCCCTGAAGCTGGGCGTCCACAGTGGAGTGAACCTCACCCCAAGCGCCATCCATCTGCACGAGCACATGGGCACGCCCCATGATTTCTTGAGTGATGTTGTTGAGAAGGGTAGAGTCCTGCAGCTGAATTTGTTCACCGGTTACGTCCATGCGTACAAATTCAAATGGCTTAAACTGGCCTGTGACCGCGATGGTCGATGAACCCTTGGAGAGCGAGGTGTTCCGGAAATCTGTAACGCCGTCTACACTTTGCAGCCGAATCTTTGCGGAATCAAAGTACTCCGGACCAATCTTCCCTCGGTAGGCATCAGCCTCTAGCGTGTAGCTCATATCTCCAAATTTAAGGGGGCCTTGAAAGCTGATTTTGCCAGAGCCTGTCCCCTGAAGGTCTACAGGGATTTCCAGATTTTTTCGCAGGCTGTGCTGAATATCTTGAATCTCGAAGTAGGGAAGCTCCACGTCCCCCTGGATCGTGCTCTCGTGTAGATCTAGGACGACGCTGCCGGCGTAACGTGTTTTACGAATGCGTCCGCGAAAGTTCGCAAATGAGAGCGCATTCTGTCGATAGGAGAGGTCAAACTCAGCCTCGCCGAGCTCGTAATCCTCAAAGACCAGCTCGCTGGCGCCAGCCTTGATATCCACCCGTCCCCAAACGCTGTCACCCCAGGTGCGGCCCTTCAAACTTGTGACGCCCTCTAGGCTCAGACCTGACAGACTCTTTAGGTCATCAAAGTGGAAGGCGCCGGATTCAAAGTTGAGGTCAAATCCTTCTTCGAAATCAATTTTGCCACTGCTCTTGCCGCGACTTTTTTCGCCCACACTCACGGTGGTATCGTACTGCACGCTGCCCGGTTCGATGCGCACCCGGCCCTCGGCAGAGAGGCGCTCGGCCTCAACGACGGGCTGAGTGGCCCCGCTGACTGATAGATCGTAAAGCATGAGTCGGCCCTGGCACTCAAGCTCAAAGCCTGAGAGCACCTGTCCCACACAGGGCAATCGGCCGCGAAAATCCGCGCGGACGGGGACGCCGTTTACGCCAATGCTGGTCAGAAGCTTGGGTAAGGAGATGTCCTCAAGGTTCACCTCGGCGCTAAGACTTTCCTCACCATCCCATTTCCAATTCAGGTTGTTCAATAGAGCCCGGCCTGAGGGGTGATCGATGGTAATTAGGTCTGTGGTCAGCTGCTCGGTGCTCCACTCTCCCTGTGAGGATAAGTTCCCAAGAGTGTAAGGCCCGATGGCGAGGCCTGATGTCTCCACTTGAAACCTGCCCACGGGAAGAGTCTCTAGGCCGCCTTTAAGTGAGCCCTTCACAGCGGCTTCTCCCTCAAGAAGGGGCAAGGGCGAGCTGGCCAGTTGCTGCTCCAGGTACTGGCTGAGTTTTTCTCCCTCAATCTTAAGATCTGCTGTGAGGTCAAAAGTGGTGTCACCACTCGGAGAGCTGGCCCAGTACACTGGCCCTTTCAGAGCCAGATCCAGCCCTTCTTGCTCAAGGGTCAGCTCTTCTACGAAGATATGGTCTTCGAAGATTTCAGCTTGTAGATCTACTTCGCCGCCGAGGTTCCCCTCTCCTAGGTAGGGGAGGGGGGCGAGCAGCTGATCCATATGGGCGCTCAGCTGCACCTGACCCCAGGAGACAAAACTTTCAAATCTGAGGCCCTCGGCCTGAAGCAAAACATCGGACTGCCTGCTCGTTAAAGTCACATCGATATTTTTGAGCAGGAGTGAGTCCAGTGGCAGCTGGCGAAAACTCTCGGAAAGTGAGAAGGGTGTGGTCTCAATGGTTTCTCCTGAAGCGTCCTCTGGTAATCGCACGAGCAAATGGGTTCCACTGATCTGTATCCTGGCTGCACGAATATTGCCGCGAAGCAGAGCGCCGACAGCAGGCCGCACAGAGATCTCATCGAGCGTGAAAGGTTCAAGTGTCTCGCGTAAGGTTCCTTGCGGCAGAATCCTTACGTCTTCCATTTTAAGTCGAGGGGGAAACAGTCCCACGGAGAGCTGCGTGGGTAGCACACCTACCACACCTGTTTTTGCACTCTCGCGCTCAATGAGCAAGATGAGCCAAGCTTCCACTTTGGGCGCGTGGTAGCTCAGGAGCGCTCCCGACAAAAAGCAAATGAAGAAAAAGAGTGTCCAGAGGATCACTTTTTTCACAGGTTCAGCTCCTGTTCCCAGAGCCTGAGCAGCACTTCAGATTCTCTGAAGCCGGGTTCATGAAAGGTCAGCCCCCGTAAAATCTCCACGGCCACTTCAACCTGATTGAGACCATACAAAGCTTTGGCTCGCGCCAGCTGCAAGCTCGCGAGTAGCTCTTTGTCGTCCAAATTGGCCAGTTCCAGTTCGTCCATCATGGGAAGAGCTTCCAAATATCGTTCTAGTTTAATCAGGGACTCGAGCTTTAAAAAATCCACAGTCACGCATCGAGGAGCTTGGTCGAGGATAACTAGTGCAGATTCGTAATCCTCCATGAACAAAAAGATATAGCTGAAAAGAACCCAGCTTTCCACCTTGGTTCCTGCTTTTTTTCCGACTTGCTCAAGAAGGAAGTTGAGCCACTGGCGCTCCTCTGAAGTAAACTCCTGCCTCTGCACGGCCAGAGGCCTTTGGAAATGTTTCTTTTTCACTCGCAAAAGGGTTTCACGAGCCTTTCGTTCCTCAGAGGTCTGCCGCTGCTGTTGAAAGGCACCGTCCGCGGGGAAGGTGCGCTGAAGCTTCTCAATGATTTTGGCCTCTTCGTTCCGAAGTCCTAAGTGGCTCGAAAGCTCCATCTGCTCAAGAAGAGTTTGCTTCTTTTTTTCAAGTTGTGCCTTGAAATGTTGCTCGCGGCTTGGGTCCACTTTCTGAAGGTAAAGAGCCCAAGGGTGACGGATGTGGCTTCTCAGCTCCTGCTCCTCGGGGTGGGGGAGAGTTAGAAGGTGCGCGCTGAAAACCATCATAGTGTAAAGATCATCGGGCTCTTCGAAATCAAAACTCTGAGTCTGCCACCACTGGGGAAGTCTGCCCGTCCGAGAAAGCCCCAAAAGAAAACGGAGCTTATCATCGAGTTTAGCCAGGGACTTCCATTTGGCGTAAAGAACTTCATTTCTCTGGTCCGCTGGGACCTTCAGAAATTGCAGCCAAAACTGCTCAATATGGGCTTTCGGAACGTGACCGAGATAGAATTCCGCCATCATTACAGTATGACGGAATGTGTTTAGGAAGACGAGCGAGGCTCAGAAGTCTGTCTAAAAGACCTATTTGTTAACACGCTCGATGTACTTGCCCGAAGCGGTGTCGATTTTCAGGGTGTCCCCTTCGTTGATGTGGAGGGGAACATGAACCAGAAGACCCGTTTCCATGGTCGCAGGTTTGGTTCCACCGGTCACCGTACTCCCCTTAAGTCCCGGTTCCGTATGTTGAACGGTCAGAACCACCGACTTAGGGATGTCTAGCCCAATGGCTTTATCATTGAAAAAGAGCAATGTGGCCTGCAGGTTTTCAACGAGAAAGTCTTTGGCATCTCCCACGTCCTCTTCGCTGAGCTGCCACTGCTCGAAATTCTCTTGATCCATAAAGTGAAAGCCCGAGTCGTCGCGGTAAAGAAAATTCGCGTCGCGGGTCATAACATCGGCCGGTTCAAACTTTTCCCCCGACTTGATCGTTCGCTCCAGATTGCTGCCAGTCAGTAGATTTTTAAGCTTGGTGCGAGTGAACTGGTTACCTTTGCCTGGCTTAACGTGCTGGAAGTCGATGACGGAGTAGGGAACGCCCTCAATCTGAAGCTTCAGACCTTTTTTAAAATCACTTGTGGTGTACATGTATGGATCCTTTGGATGGGTCGAGGAACCTTTTTACGATTTCATCTGAGAGATGTCACTAAAGTCCGTGGGAGGTCTCTATGCGCTGCAAAAGTTTGCGCAGGTACCGCACCTTTCTCTCCACTTGCCTCTCGGTGGCTGGCGCTCCCTCCAGGAGCTTGAGGCGCCGCTCCACCTGAGGGTGACCTTGCCACAGGCTTTGCCCGCGCAGCCACTTTTTTGCCTGCTCAACCTCTTTGCGCACAATAAAAGCATCAGCTATCGAGAGCACCTTGGGCAGATCCTGAGGATCCTCCTCTGAAACCTGCGGTCCGTCTCCGTCATAGAGCGCTTCGGTGAAGTCCTTAGCCGACATAGACTCCCAGCGTTGCACAAAGCGGCGCGCTTCTTCATCTTTGGGATGAAGCAGAAGTACATATTTGAAGCTTTTCAGGGCGCGGGCGGGCTGGCGCTGCTGTACGTAGAGCTTAGCTAGCAGCCGGTGGGCCAGCAGATTGTCCGGGGAGAGCCGAGTTGCGGAAGAAAGCTCCTCTTCGGCCTGCTCCAAAAGACCTTTTTCCAAGCAGATCCGGCCGTAGGCCACGCGACCGCTGACGAAGTTGGGGTGGTGTTTGACGCCTTGCTTGCAAAGCTCTAGAGCCTGGTCCAACAGTCCCATCTTGCGGTAAGCTTCTGCCAGGGGCGCAAAGACGCGAGAGCGGGGATTTTTTTGCAAATCCAGCTGGTAGCGTTCTAAGAGATCTGCGTCGATTTGCGCCATGCCGTAATTCTGGCACGGTGGCCCTAACGGGACAAGAGACAAGGGAGTGGATTTTGGCCTACGTCATCGGAATAGACCCAGGCAGCCGAGTGCTCGGTTATGCTGTCCTAGAGCCAGGTTCCGCAGGATGCACTTATGTGGAGTCGGGCACTTTGAAAGCCCCTGAAGGCCCTTTGGCCGACCGGCTTCTAGTCCTTGGTCAAGACCTGCTGGCGCTATTTAAGGAGTACCCCCCCGCATGGGTTTCGCTGGAGAAAATCTTCCTGGGTAAGAACGTCCAGAGTGCCTTTGTGCTTGGGCATGTGCGTGGGCTGGTGCTTTATCACGCCAGAGAATTCGGTGCGCAGGTTAAAGAGTACGCGCCCAAGTCCATGAAAAAAGGAGTGACCGGCTATGGCGATGCCTCCAAAGACCAGGTGCAAAGGGCGCTGATGACTTTGCTTCAGCGCCAAGGCGTGATCTCCCTAGACGCCTCAGACGCTCTGGGTCTGGCTTATTACCTGGGGATGGATCAACATTTCTGGGCCATCATGGGAACTCAGCGACTGGAGGCGCCGTGATTGCTTATCTCAAAGGTCAGGTTCTTGACCTAGGTGAAGACCATCTTGTTTTAGAAACCCATGGTGTGGGTTATCAGGTGTTTGCCACTCCGGACACCCTAGCTGCTGTCACCGGTGGTGAGGCGCAGCTGCACATCTACACGCATATCCGCGAGGATGCCTTAGTGCTCTATGGTTTTTTAAGGAAGGTAGAAAAGTCCTTTTTCCTAGCACTTATCAAGATCAACGGAGTCGGCCCGAAAATGGCGCTTAGCATTTTGTCGGCAGCTACGGTGGAGCGACTCAAAGAGATGGTGGACGAGGGGGATCTAAAGGGTTTGACCTCGCTGCCCAAGGTAGGGAAGAAAACTGCCGAGCAAATGATTCTGGGTCTGAAGGGCCAACTTGTTATGGTCGACACGGCAGCTGCGCCCAAGGCGTCCAAAGCGCGCAGCGAGATTGCTTTTGCTCTTTGCAACTTGGGATTTCGCGCCCAAGATGTCGACAAAGTTGTGCAGCAACTGGAGCCAGGCATGGATGTTTCAGAGGGTATTCGGGCGGGCCTAAAGGCCCTGTCGCAACTTTAGGAGAGTCAAATGGCACGAATTGTAAGCCAGGAATCTGACACCGTCGAAATGAAGTGGGAGAACAAACTTCGCCCGCAATCTTTTGACGAGTTCCCCGGACAGACTCCCCTAAAAGAGAAGCTGAAAGTCTTCGTGGAAGCTGCCCGCCGGCGCAAAGAGCCGCTGGATCACCTTTTACTGTGTGGTCCGCCTGGCCTAGGTAAGACCACTTTAGCGCACATCATGGCCCACACTATGGGAGTGCCGATGAAAACAGCTGCGGGCCCCGCGCTGGATCGAAAGGGAGACCTGGTAGCGCTGCTGACGGGTCTAGAGCCCTTCTCTATTCTCTTCATCGACGAGATCCATCGCCTCAACCGCACCGTGGAAGAGTATTTGTACTCGGCCATGGAGGACTTTTACGTGGACATCATCACCGGGGAGGGGATGGGTGCAAGGTCCATCAAGTTTCCCGTGGCCCCCTTCACTCTCGTGGGTGCAACGACTCGGCCTGGCCTTCTCAATGGGCCCTTCCGCGACCGGTTTGGCATCGTCGAGCGGCTCGCCTTTTATGACAAAAGCTCACTGGTCACCATTATCAACCGCTCAGCTCAGCTGCTCGGTGTGCAGATAAAAAAAGAAGGCGCCGACGCCATCTCTCAGCGCAGCCGGGGAACGCCCCGAATTGCCAACCGGCTTTTAAAACGCGTCAGAGATTACGCAGAAGTGCAGTCGGACGGGGTGATCACCAAAGAGCTGGCGGACTTTGCTCTGAACCAACTTGAGGTCGACCACTTGGGACTGGACGATATGGATCGACAAATTTTAAGAGTCATAGGTGAGAAGTTTGCCGGGGGACCGGTGGGAATTGAAACTCTGTCGGCGGCTCTGAGTGAAGACCGCGGCACGCTCGAAGAAGTTTACGAGCCCTTTCTGATTCAAGAGGGTCTTTTGCAGAAGACTCCCCGGGGGCGCACTCTTACGGCAAGGGCCATGACCCATATGGGGATCGAGCCACCCGCGCCGGCAGCAGGTCCTGACCAACTCAGACTTTAGCTCTAATAGCCAAGGGGGCCCGTCAGCCAGGGCCGACTTGAGCAAGCGTAATCTCTGCGTGCCAGATGGACTCGACCGCCATCTAGCTCACAGATTTTATGAAAGTAGGGGTGCTCGGGTTTTTCTGGCCGGCGCTCCATTTTGCGCTGGATAAAGTAGCCATCCACCCAGTAGGCCCTTCCTGGGGCTTGGTTGTTCTGGTCAAAATCTCCGAGGTAATAAGAGCTTCCCTGCTGGTGGGCGCAGGCTAGAGGCATGAGCAGGATAAGGAGCGTGATCCACGACTTCATCACTCCCTTCATCGGCCGAGCTGAGGCGCGACTTAAAAACGGCAGGCCAGTGTCTTTTTTTCCACACAGACCCGGTTTTCACGGGAAACTTGATCCTGCAAGGCTTCTGGCGGACTCTAAGGCAGACTTAGAAGGAGAGCGAAGTGTTTTTTCAACGGACCATCCAGAGCGAGGCGCGCGTTGAGGGGCGGGGTCTGCACACCGGTGAGCCGTGCTCACTAACCTTTAAGCCCGCACCCGAAGGGACTGGCATTTACTTTGTCAGATCCGACCTTCCGGGTAGGCCCGCGCTGAAAGCCTCCGCTCAGTTCGTTAAAGCCACAGCCCTGGCGACCGTGTTGGGTGGTGAGTTTTTCTCGGTATCAACGGTTGAGCACTGTCTGGCCGCCGTGGCCGCCTTTCGCATCGACAATTTGTTGATCGAGCTGGATGGGCCGGAAATTCCCATCGTCGATGGCAGTGCTCAGGGTTTTGCTGAAGCTCTTCTCAGATCAGGTTTTTACGATCAGTCCGAGCCGCGCCGTTACCTCTACGTCACCCAGCCGGTGTACTACGGCGACGGGGACAAGTACGGCTATGTGCTGCCCTACCATGGCCTTAAAGTATCTTGCACGATTGAGTTTCCCACGCCAGCTATTGGCCGGCAGGAAATTCACCTTGATGTCAATGAACAGAGCTTTATGCGGGAGCTGTCGCGGGCGAGAACCTTTGGTTTCCTTAAAGACGTAGAAGCGATGAGGGCCAGGGGCTTGGCGCGCGGAGGGGACCTGACCAATGCCGTTGTGCTGGATCACCAGGGCGTAATGAACCCCGAAGGACTCAGGTATCCTGATGAATTCGTGCGGCACAAAGCCCTGGATGCTCTCGGTGATCTTGTGACCCTAGGCCACCCCCTGATGGGCCATGTGGTGCTTTACAAAGCTGGTCACGACATGATGAACCGCCTGGTTCGGCTTCTGCTAGAGTCCACCCATGCCTATCGCTGGACCGAGCTGGGGGCGCCCGTGGCCGACTCCTGGAGCGACCTTTCGGGATTCGCACCCTCCCTCTCCCACAAAGATTGACCACTTCTCCGCCATGACCTAAGAAAGGGCCTCACCTATCTAGGAGGACGGAATGATCATCGGCGTACCGAAGGAGATAAAAATCAGCGAGAACCGAGTGGGTTTGACCGAAGCAGGTGTCAAACAGCTCGTGACTGAAGGGCACACTGTTTATGTTCAGCAGGGAGCCGGTGAGGGCAGCATGATCACCGACGAGCAGTACCTGTCAGCGGGTGCTGAAATTCTTCCCACTCTTAAAGACATCTACGCCAAGTCGGATATGATTATCAAAGTCAAAGAGCCTCTGCCTGATGAGTACGACCTGATGAAAGAAGATCAGATCCTCTACACCTATCTTCATTTGGCGGCAGAGCCTCGGCTCACCAAAGTTTTGTGTGAGCGCAAAGTTAAAGCGATCGCCTACGAAACCATCGAGGGTAAAGATGGGTCCTTGCCGCTGCTTAAACCCATGAGCGAAGTGGCCGGAAGAATGGCCACTCAGGTGGGTGCATTTTTTCTGCAGAAAAACCATGGCGGCAAGGGTGTGCTCCTGGGCGGTGTTCCCGGGGTTCGCCGAGGCAAGGTCACGATTTTAGGCGGCGGAGTGGTCGGTACCAACGCTGCGAAGATGGCTGTGGGTTTGGGCGCCGAGGTCAGAATCCTGGACGTGAACGCCAGTCGCCTAGAGTATCTGGACGACATTTTTGGAAACCAGATCTCTACGGTGTACTCCAACCAGCACAACACCGAGATGCTCGTGCAAGACTCTGATTTGGTGATCGGCGCCGTGTTGATTCCTGGCCGAAAAGCCCCGCGGCTGGTCACCGAGGAGATGATCCATAGTATGACTCCAGGTTCGGTTGTGGTGGATGTAGCTGTGGATCAAGGCGGATGCATAGAAACCTGCCGCCCCACCTCTCACACAGACCCCACTTATGAAGTGAACGGTGTCGTTCATTACTGCGTTCCGAACATGCCGGGCGTGGTGGCGCGCACTTCGACCTACGCTCTGACCAACGCCACCTTTAAGTACGGGTCTATGATCGCCCAGCTCGGGTTAGAAGATGCTCTTCAAAAGGCGCCGGAGCTGATCAAGGGACTCAACTGCTATGGTGGTTCGGTCACCTATGAGCCGGTGGCTAGAGATCTCGGCCTTGAGTACAAGCCCTACCGTCCCTAGGGTGCTAAAAGCTGAGAGCCGTCTTTTTCAGTAAGAATGATGCGGGCTCCTTTATTGAGGAGCCTTGTTAGCACCTGGTGGTGAGGGTGACCGTAGCGTGCCTTGCGTGCGCTGATAACCACAGTTTCAAGTGAGGTCAGCTCCCTGAGAAGCTCAAGGGATGTGCTCGTTTGGCTGCCATGGTGCCCAGCCACAAGATAACGAATCCCCTCAGGTCCGGAGATTTTTCTCACCCACCGACGCTCCATAGTCTTTGGCGAGTCCCCCGCGATCAGCACGCTCGGGGGCACAATAAACACCCAGCTCCAAGTGTTCAGGGATCCCAACCGAGTTTCATAGCGATCGGAATGGGGCCGCACCGTTTGCGGTTTCAGTCCAAGTTGATCTTTGGGGCAGGGCCTAAGTGAGCTCAAAATGCGCCACTGCCAAGGTTTGTTCATAAGTAAGGGCGCCCGCGCCAGGCACAAATCGGCCACCTTCTTTTGAAACCTGGGTACAAAGTTGATGTGATCGTAGTCAGCGTGGGTGACGTAAAGTAAGTTCGGCTTTCCGCGGCACATGGAGGCGACCTCCCACGGAAAAAACTCTCCGCCCATATCAAAATGAGCGCAGCTGTCAGAGCGCACCCAGCTGACCATTTGGCCTTGGCCCACGTTCCACACCATCACAAATGGCTTTATCGACCAACTTAGGGGTGTGGGCGAAAAACTAAGAACTCCCATTACAAATAAAAGTTCGGCGCCCCTCACGGCTCTCCTTTTCTGCTGCGCGCCCAGAAGGTGAATAAAAGAAAGACTTGGAGGCCACCTACATAGAGCCAGGTCCATAGGCCCCTGGTCAGGCTCGCGGGAGCGGGGGTGAGAAAAACCTCGTGACGAAGCCATCCGAGAACGGAGTGCACCACGGACCAAAAAGGATCGACGACCCAGGTTAGCTGGTGGCCAAGAAAGCACAGGAGGCTGGCCGGAAAGGCGACGGCGGAGATCACCGGAGCCATGGCAAGATTGACCAGCACCGTTACCGGATGAGCGATTTGCAATGTGGCGAGCAGGGGAATCAGATAAAGGTAGACCCTCAATTGAGTCCTAAGTGCCGACCTCTGGGGCGAAAGGGCTAGGGAGGCTACCCAGCTGAGCTGCAGGGAGAGGGAAGGGCCCAAGATAAGTACCGTCAACAGGCCCGCCGCCAAGGTTTCCACCGGCAGCGTCCACTGAAGCTGCCATCTCTTTTGAGCGATGCGCACAATCATCTGCAAAAGCGATCGGACCACCGGAGGCTCAAACCCTGTCACCAAGGTGTAAAAGCCCAGAACGGGAAGGGTCCAGGCACTGCTGTCGCGGTGGAAAAACCTTAGAACTGAGTCTAAAAACAGCAGGTGGGCCCCTGAGACCACCACAATATGAATGAGGCCAAGTTCCGTATAGAGTCTGCTCAAGGAGGGGTCGCTTAACGACGCTCCGCAGACGAAGCTTTGATAAAGCTCCCGGTAAGTGCCTGGGGGTGCAAAAAGTAGGCACCCACTGTGGAGTTTCTCAGCAGCCTTTGTGATTAGGTTTCGAGCACATTCTAGCGGCATGGGTGTCCTAGGCTGAGTTTCGGGGTGCTGAACTCGTCTAGATCAAGACACTACAAAATCTTAACCAAACTCAGAGGCTCTCAGGCTGTAAGAAACTGACATTTGTCCGAGCAGCGA
>CAYRIE010000012.1:0-16683 GCA_964424215.1 uncultured Pseudobdellovibrionaceae bacterium | reverse complement strand
GGCGTGAAGAGCGCTTGAGGTGAGCTCAAAGCTTTTATAGCCCAGGTGCTCTTTTGGAACTTCCATTAGCTCCACGTGATGACGGTCCCCTGACAAAAAGGCCACCGGAGAGCTCAACTGCTTAAGCTCCCCAAGGAAGGTTTTAAAAGCCGCCGGGTGGGAGCCCTCATAGGATTCAAAGGGATGGTAGCCGCCAAAGAACTGATCACCGCTGATTAAAAGCCCAGGGCGCGCGGATTTCTTTAAGGATGAGAGCAGCCAGTCTCTTTGGGTTTGACCCAAATGTCCATGGGGATGCTCAGCGCTTTCCCTACGAAAGCTCCGGTTGTCCAAAAAATAAAGGTCAAGCTCCTTAAGAGCCACCTGGTAAGAGACGCCCGGTCCCTTGTCGTAACCTGAAACTGGTTCTGCTGCAGTGAAAAGTGCATGGAAGATGCGCTGAGCCTCTTTGGTGTATTTGTAAGAAGAGTTGCCATCATTCATGCCGTAGTCATGATCGTCCCAAGTGGCCCAAATCGGCACAAGCGACTCCCACCTATATACGTCCAGGGTCGCAAGGGTTTCCACATAGCGCGTCCATAAGATTTCAGGTGAAACTTGGGACACATGCTCACCCGCAATTCGAGTGGCATAGGTGTTATCCCCGATCATCCATATAACGTCCGGCTCCTCCTTTAGGACCCGTTGCCACATCAGCCTCTGTTCTTTTTGAAAAGCGTCATCAAGGCAGCTAATCAATGCGAACCTCAACCCCTCTGCAGCCAGCTGAAGGCCTGAGAACCTCCGCCGGTCAAGAATCTCTCCCTCAGAACTTAAAACCATCAGCTCATAGGTAACACCCGGCTGAACCTGAACACTGAGCCGGTCCACGCGCGCTAGTGAGGGCTTCACAGGTCGGATGGCCTCAACTTGAAGCGAAGTAAGAGCAAAAGGCCCTAGGGGGCGAAAATAATAGCGGAGGTTCTCACTATTTAAATTCACAGTCTGGAGGGTCACCTCATTCGCGTTACTAAAACTTTGCAAAATTGGAAGACCCGCAGGGGAGCTCCACTTAGCGCCCGACAAAAAGCAGTCATTTTCCACGCCCTCAAGACAGCGCTCTTCAAAAAGCGACTGAGCCGCCTCATGCTCACCTGAGAACAAGGCTGAAATGCCGGGAGGAAGATCCTTGGGCACATGAGTTGAAGCGCAGCTCAGAAGAAAAAAGAAGCCTAACCACGCAAGTGCTTTTAATTTTTTCATATCAACCTCGGTCGTTAGGGATGCCCGCCCGCAGCTTATCAGCAATCCACTTTTCAAAATGCTGCACTAAGGGTGAGTGGCGACGATCTTTTAGGGTGGCCATCGACAGCTGATTGATAAGAGGGGTCTCACTGGGTTCAAAAATAATCAGCGGCTCGCCCACCAGTTTTAGTTTGTCCACATTGTGCCGCGGAAGAACACCTACACCGACTCCTGCACTGATAAACCTAGAGACACCCAGCACGTCGCTGATCGTGGTGCGAATCTTAAGCTTCATTCGGCGAAAACCATAGTGATGTGCGAACCATTTTTCAATCACAGGTAAATCTTCACGGTAGGCGACGTAATCTAAACTCTCAAAAAACTTGCGGTCTTTTTTTCCGATAGCCAGCTGAGGATCGATCAGTCGTGGAGAGCAGCACAGTTCAAGGTGCTCATCAAACACGGGCGTAGTGGCCACGCGCTCATCCACATTAAAATCGTCAATGATGGCCAAATCCACTTCGCCCTTAATAAGGTGTTTGTTCATCTCATCGGCCAGATCAATGGACATGCGCACATCTACTTGGGGGTTCTTTTTTATGTACTCTGACACCAGCGGCACAACCATGTTGATACCGAACTCCGCTGGAACGCCGATGCGTACTTCACCTGCCAGATGACCTTCCTGGCGCGAGACCTCTTCAAGGGCCTCCTCTAGGTCTTTGAGCTTGGCCTGACAGACTTCATAAAGAAACCTTCCAGCAGCTGTTGGTACAAGCCGCTGCCGGATTCTGTCAAAAAGATCTACCCCTAGGGCCTCTTCCAAAGACTTGATGTGCTGAGATATCCCGGACTGCGTAAGGTGCAGCTCTCGTGCAGCTTTTGTCATGCTTTGAGTGCGGAACACGGCCTCAAAAATTCGAAGCTGATTGAGGTTGATTTGATCCAAAACCACGCTAAATCCTGCTTTAAAAAGGGAAGGGACGCCTCGTTATAGCAGCCCTAAAAATAAATGCCTAGCACTGCCCTGCCCGCCCTCAGGGGATTTGAAAAATTGACCTTCCGCGGACTTCCATGTTCTGATGAATTTCATGCGCATGCCAACTCGTTTGCTTCTGATAGTAGCACCTGTGGTCTTTCTTGTGGGCCTGTGGTTGGGATTGAGCAAGCCGGGCTGGTCGCCTCGCGTCGGAAATCGCGATCTGAAGCCCCTTAAGGTCCTTTGTCCTGAAGGAGTATTTACCCCTTCGCTTAAGGAGGAGCTCAAGAGCCGCGAGGGTCTGGATTTACTGGTGACGGCCCCCTCCACACCCAAAGAGTACTTCCGCCGCATTTATCAGAACCTGGATGAGTTTGACGTTCTTTGCGTGTCTTCTCATCACCTCACCTCAAGCCACCTTAAAGAAAAGTTGGCCGAGCTTCCCTTTTCATCGGAGTGGCGAGCGCGCCGGCTTCACGCAGACTTTAGATCTATCCCCATCGATCGGAGTTTAGAAAGATTTTGGCCCCTGGGGTGGCGGGTGCTTTTGCCAACCGTAGAAAAAGGCAGCCTCGAGCTGTGGATGAGCACTCGCCAGCGATTTAAAGTTTTTCTTGAAGAGGATTTTCGCGAAGTCCTGCATCTTTACTTGGGGAAAAACCTCATCCGCGAGGAGTGGCTTCAGCCCGATCACACGGATCCACTTACGACCGTGCTGTCAGCTCCAGAACCTCAGTGGCAAAACGTATCCTCTGAGCAGATGAGTGCGCTTATGATCAACCCCGCCTCCTTTCCAACTGAACTTGTTAAGGTGGCCTACCCTGACCACATTCAGTGGGAAAACTTAAGTGACAGCGCTAAGGACCAGTGGAGCTGGGGGCTTGAAAACCTGGCGGGCAACCTTCAAGTTCTCGGTCTAGCTCTGCCGCAAACAGCAAAGCCGGAGGGAATTGAGCTTTTGATCCGCGCTCTGACTCGGCCAACCCTGAACGCTCTTTTAGCCCGGGAGAGCCGCTGGGCCAGCACCTCAGCTTCAGCCGATTTAGAGGGGCCTTTAAGCGCGGGCTTTCTGCGGACGATTCCACTGACGGGCTTTCAGATGATTTCAGGTCTAGAACCCAGCGGACTTTTCTGGGAAAGAATCGTAAGCAGCTCACAAGGTGAGCCCGTTACTGAAGAGCCAGAATAGATAATGGAGTTTCCATCTCAGCAGGGTATCTGAGGTTTTCCCTAATTTCGCCCAGCTGATCGATACCCGTAATCTTAACCGCCACAAAAAAGCTCAGATTTCGATCCGAAAGAGCGTCATGGCAGTCTTTTTCCAGCTTGTAGTACTTTTCGCAAAGCTTCACTCGAAAAGAAAACCTGCCTTTAGGATCACAGGTAGTCACTCCTTCGGCCAGCTTACGCTCGGTAGAGCTTTTAGTCTCAATCACCTGGTACTGAATCCGGTTGCCAGGAAAGCCGCCGTCGTTGCACTCTCCTGCAATGATTTGTTCGCTTCTCATGTACACGGGGTAAACAGACCCCAAATCAACCCAAAGCTGGTCTGAATCTTCCCGGCAAACATGCTCATCGTGACAAAAGAAGGGCGAGGAGCTGCGCGAGCCATAGAGCCCGTACTCGCCTGTGCTGCAGTTTTGAAACAGCAGGATCAAGCCCAGGGCGGACACCGCCGCCATTCCAAAGACTCTTTTTTTCTGAGACAAACCAGCTCCTCTTGAAGTCTTCATAATTGTCTCATTATCTGTGCAATTTCTCTACTCCAACAAGGTCTTAATTGGCTCTGAGGGCCTCCCTAGGGTACACCCTAGACCTATGAAATGGGTGTTTGCGGCCATAGGCGCCTTTATAGTCGCTCTGGGAGGAGTTGTCTGGATCTGGTGGTTCTCCACCGGCAGCTCCCATATTGTCTCAGATCAAGACACCTTTAGGTTCACGGTTTTCAATGAGCCCCACTCTTTAGATCCCCTTAAAGAGACTAGCACCACGGCAAGGTATCTACTGCCCAACCTCCATCGCGGCCTGATGCTCTACTCAGAGGGGAGTCTGCAGCTGGTCGGAGCCACAAGCTGCCAGTGGATCAGTGAACTTATTTTTGTTTGCAATCTTAATCCCGATTTTAGGTTTTCTACAGGTGAGGTGGTTCAGGCTGCCGATTACATCCGCACCTTTCAGGCCCTACTCGACCCAGAAAACTCTCACCCCCTTGCCGAGTTGCTTTTCCCCTTACAAGGCGCTCGGCAGATCCTCACAGGTGAGGCCAGCTGGGCGGACCTGGGTGCAGTGGCCAAAGATAGCTTCACCCTAGAGTTTTATCTTGAAGCCCCGATGGGAGAGTTCCCCTACAATTTGGCCCACCCGGCCCTTGCCCCCCGCCCCCAGGGCAACAGTGAGATCTACTCAACCAGTAAAGCTGAGACGGCTCCTTTGACAGGGCCCTATCAGGTGGCCGAATGGATTTCGGGAAAAAAGGCTCAGCTTGTGCCAAACCCTTACTACCTTTGGCCCAGTGAAGAGCGGCCGCCGGCTGTGGAAGTTCTTTTCGTTGAAGACGATGCCACCACTCAGCGGCTTTATCAGCAGGGGCGCATCGACTGGCTTCGCCGCCTGAACACTCAGCTGATACCCAACCACCTTGAAGATCCCGCGTTTCGCCAGGTTCCGGTGGCAAGATTTGATTACGTCGGATTTGGCCCCGCCCTCAAAGAGTTTCCGCTTTTAAGAAAGGCTCTGGCCCATGCTCTGGAATATGAAGAGCTGGCTCAGATCTATCACGCCTTGGGCCGACCCGGTTGCCCCTCCCTACCTCGCACCTATATGGCTGAGCTGCCCTGCTACAATTTCGATGCGGAGCTGGCCCGCAGCTATTATCAGCGTCACTTGGCAGAAGAGGGTCCTCAACCACCACTTGAGCTGGCCTTTAGCAAGCTGGGCGGTGCCGATGTCGAAAAGGGCATGGTTTGGATGGCCGAGCAATGGCGAAAGCATCTAGGGCTTCAAGTAAGCCTTGAGCCTTTGGAGCAGGGGCAAATGCTTCACAGGCTTTGGCAAAACCCCCCAGCGCTCTTTCGCAAAGGTGTCAGCCTTGAGCGCCCCACCTGCGCCGCAGGCCTTGAAATATTTCTGCCCCAGGGAAGCGAGCGGTTCTTAAGGTTTGAGCCGCCCGAACAGTTCCAGGAGCTTTTAACTCAGCTAACAGAGAGTACGCTTATGGATGAAAAGCAGAACCTTTGCACGGAGGCGGTGCGGCTGCTACTTTCCACCTACTCACTTATCCCCTTGGGCGAAATTCATTTTTCAATGTTAGTTTCGCCCCAGTTCACAGGGGTTGATGTGAACGAACTGAACCAGCTGGATTTAACCCGCTTACAAAAGGTGGCACCATGAACCTGGCACTTATCACCGGCGGCGGCTCGGGCATTGGACTGGCTACAGCCGAAAGATTTTTGGAAAAAGGCTGGAGCGTAGCTCTTATAGGCAGGGATGCAGCTAAGTTTGATAAGCTGATAAGTCGCCATCCTGAGGCCCTTGGCTTTAGCCTGGATCTTTCCAAGCCCTTGCGCACTCAAGCGTCGTGGCCTGAGTTTGAGGAGAAGGTATTAAAAAATCCGCACCTTTCAGCTCTCATCAACAATGCTGGGATCTATCAAATGAGCTCTTTTATGGAGACCAAAGAAGAGGACTTTATTGAGCAGCTCCAGGTGAACTTTTTAGGAGCCATTCGACTTCTTAAAGAAGTTTGGCCGCAATTTCTTAAAAGGGAGTGCGCCTACGTCGTCAACGTCACTTCAACTGTAGCTTTAAGGCCCGTCGCTGGCACCTCGGCCTACGCCGCCAGTAAGGCCGCCCTGCAAAGCCTAACTGAAACCTTAGCCCTTGAGGGCGCACCCAGCATTCGTGTGAACACGCTCTGTCCAGGGATCATAGAGACGCCCATTCACAAATGGAGTGTGTCTGAGGAGGCAACCAAGATCCGGGCCGCCCTGGCAGACATCATTCCGCTGGGCCGAGTGGGCCGGGCCGAAGATGTGGCCAAATGGGCCTATAGGCTTTGCAGCGAGGAGGCCTCCTGGATGACAGGTTCACTTATTAAGGTCGATGGCGGCATTCATTTAGCATCCAAGGGGTAAGCAAGATGGAAAATAGAATTCAGATTGCACGCAAAGCCTTCTTTTCGGCCGCCCATTTCTACCAGGATCCGGCTCTCTCCGAAAAGGAGAACCTGGCTCTTTACGGCGGAGCCGCCCAAGTCCATGGTCACAACTACACGTTAACCTGCACTCTGGAAGGCCCCATCGATCCGGTGACGGGACTGGTTGTGAACCTTGTGGATGTGGATCTCGTACTTAAAGCTCTAATTGAACCCCTAGATCAAAGGCCCTTAAACCAATCCATCGACAGGTTTAAAACCCAGATCCCCTCCACTGAAAACCTGGCGATTTATTTTTACGAACAGCTTCAAAAAGAGTGGCCAGAAGATGCCTCCATTCGGCTGATTTCAGTCAGGGTGGATGAGAGCACGGACCTGTGGGCGGAGTACCCTGCTAAGAAAGCATCAGCAACATGACAGATTCAGGCTCCAAACTTCAAAGGCTCTCCAAAGTGATGAGCGAGCGCGGCTTGGCCTCACGGCGTGAAGCTGACCGCCTGATTGAAAAGGGCTGGGTGCTTGTCGATGGTCAAGTCGTAAGCACTCTTGGAGCCAAAGTCGATCCAGACTCAAAAATTGAACTGAAGGCCAAGGCCCAAGAATCTCTTCTGCGGCAAAAAACCTTCATTTTGCACAAGCCCGTAGGCTACGTGTCCTCTCAGCCCGAAAAAGGCTACCGCGCTGCTGTGGAGCTGATTCTGCCTGAAAACCGCTGGGAGGCGGATCCTGTAAAAGAGCCCTTCCCCCAGAAGGCGCGAAACTGGACCGGCGGGCTTGCGCCCGCAGGAAGACTGGATATTGATTCAGAAGGACTTTTGATTCTGAGCCAGAACGGCCGACTGGTGAAAAGCTTGATCGGCCCGGACTCCCGTGTGGAAAAAGAGTACTTGGTCAGATTTGATGGCACCATGAACGCTCAGAAAAGGTCCCTTCTTGAGCATGGACTTTCCCTAGACGGGCAAAAGCTCAGGCCAGCTCAGATCGAACTTATTGACGATCACTTTGTTAAGATGATCCTCACCGAAGGTAAGAAACGCCAAGTTCGACGGATGCTGGAGCTGGTGGACCTAAGAGTGCTCACTCTTAAACGGGTGCGCATGGGAGCTATCACCTTAGGCCATCTGCCTAAAGGAAAGTGGCGTCATCTTGAGGACTCGGTCGCCTTAATTTGACATTGAAACGGTTTTTTGAAACTTTAAACTCCTATGGGAAAACAGTGGAAAAAAGAGGGTAAGCTCCAAAACGCTGCTGCCAAGGGCGCAGTAATATCCAAGCTAGCTAAGGAAATCACCGTGGCCACCCGCCTGGGCGGGGCGGACCCCGACATGAACTCCCGCCTAAGAATCGCTATCCGCGATGCCAAATCCGCTTCCGTATCTAAGGACACCATCGAACGAGCGATCAAAAAAGGAAGCGGCGATCTCGGGGGAGATCAAATCGAGGAGGTACTCTACGAAGGCTATGGCCCCCACCAAGTGGGGATCTTGGTTGAGTGCCAGACCGATAACCGCGCCAGAACAGCCCCCGAGATGAAGTTCATCTTTAAAAAATATGGCGGCGGCCTGGGTGAGCAGGGCAGCGTGGCCTGGATGTTTGAACGGATCAGCTATGTCGTGGGTACGCCCCAAAAACCTGCGATCGATCCGGACGAAGAGGCCATCGAGTGCGGAGCCAATGAAGTGTTCGTTGATGATGAGGCTCTGGGCACCTACGGCTTTTATGGAGCCCCGGAGGATCTTTCAGAAATCCAGAACAACTTGGCGGCGCGGGGATGGGAAATTCAGTCTTCAAGTTTGTCCTACAACGCTAAAAACTTCACTGAACTTACCAGTGAGCAGTGGCTTGAGGTTCAGGAGTTTATGGAAGCCTTGGATGACAATGAGGACGTGAGCAAAATCCACGCAACCGTCGACTTTAACAAACTCTGATCACTTCGGAGCAGAAGCCAGGGCCTTAAAGGCCGCAGCATAGAGCATGATCTGTTGGACCATGGCAAAAAAGCCGTTGGAGCGACTGGGGGAAAGGTGCTCGCCCAGCCCCAGGCTTTTAAAAAACTCAGGTGGGTGATTTAAAATGTCCTCAGGCGGCGCATACGAGTAGATCGCTAAAAGAACGCTCACCAGTCCCTTAACGATCAAAGCGTCACTGTCCCCTAAAAATTCCACCTGGCCCTCTTCTGTCAGCTGGGCGTGGAGCCAAACCTGGGACTGGCATCCTCTCACCTTGTACTTGTCGCTATAAAGCTCCTGCGGAAGCTCCGGTAGCTTAGCGCCCATGGCCATAAGGTGTTTGTACTTTTGCTCCCAATTGGGAAGTTCCGCAAACTCTTGAATCAGAGCCTGAGTGCGCGTTTCAAGTAATGTCATTAGGCCCTCTTGTTTAATCGACCTTCCCTTAGGTGTCTAGAACTTGAACATCTGTCTGGCCCAGTTGGGCGCCCCAGCCTAAAACCCGCGCCAGATGCCGTTTAAATCATGGCTCAGGCGGTCCCCTCTTTGCCTTTATAAAAGGTAGCTGTAACAAGGGAGTGCCCGCATGAAAAGCCGATCTGGAAAATTCACCCAAGTTCTGATCTTTTTTGGGACCTTCTTTTTAATTCTCTCACCAGCTTCAGGCCAGACAACAGACGGCTCGGCCAGCTGGCACTACTGCCAGGTTCAGACCCCAGGAATGCGCCCCCTCAAGTACCGCGGCTCAAGCCTAAATCAGGCCATGATGAGAACAGCTCAGGCCTGTGTGGATCAGCAGCGCTCAGCTTACGAAAGTCAGCGCGGAACTCTCCCACTTGAGAGAGCTGAGCTTTTTGTCGAAAAGTGTGTAAACCTAGTTCAGTGCTCTCAAGGTTAGGCCTTGGGAATTCCAAATGTTATGTTACGATATAGGTTATGACATCGTGCCTTCGAATTTTGGTTGGAACTTTTCTGGTGTGGCAGCTCGGCTGCGCTCCGGGATCCACTCCGCAAGATCTCCCAGCGTTTGAGCTCGACTTCTCTTGCAGCCCTAGCCAAAACGCCTCCTGCAGCAGTGCTTTAGGGCGAAAAGCTTTTTTGGGTCTGACTCTTAACACCGCTACTAACTGCGTCTTCCTCCTTAAGACAGCAGGCCTTGCCTCACTTCACCAGCAGTTCGACTACAGCTCGCAAACTTCCCTTGAATCTTTCTCAGAGGGCGTGTGGGGTAGGTTTCAGACCTTTTATGACTCACAGGGCGCGCCGTCCCGTTTTTTGGAAGCTGGCTTTTATAGAGCCTGCGGCTTCATCGATGCTAACTTTAACGGATTTTTAGACGCCGGAGAGCCTTTGCTCGATCAAGCGTGGAACCCAGCCACAGATCTGAATCGGCACTTTGAAAATTGGGGCTCAGCGCCCTAAGGCTTCCCTTTCCCCTAGAACTTAGCTAAAACAGGAGGACGGCGAACAGGGGAGATTTTTATGATTAAAGCCATTTTGGGTTTCTTGGGCGGAAAGCCACCTAAAATTTTCAACAGTAAAGGTCAGGTCCATCACGATCTGGGTGCTAAAAAGTGGCAAGCTTGGGATGAGAAAAACCGCGCCAATCCTGAGTACAACTGGAAGCACCATACTGGCCGATCAAGTCAGCCCAAGAACCATTAACACTTAAGTTGGGATTTCACCCAGCTTAAGGCCTCCCGAGCCTCGTTAAACTCACCTTCCACCTGCAAGCGGTAAGCTTCCTTAAGCAGATCACCCCATTCGGGTGAGGGAGTTAGCCCGAGCGCCATAAGGTCTTTGCCCTTCACCCACATCTGGGGAGCCTCTCTGACTTTGAATTCATAGGCGTTAGATCTTTGATGATAAGCCTCCGTGCTACCTATGATCGCACTCTCCTCAAGCCCTAACAGCTCATGCAACATTACCCCCACCGGAGTGCGGGAGGCCATCTGCCAGAAAAACTGCCGCTGCTCCTTAAGCTGGTAGTACCCACTTAAAAGATCAAGGCCTTCGCTCACCCTCTGGGCCTGCGCACTGGAAAACTTATGCATCTCCTTTAGGGTTTTTGCTGTGCGCTCCGGAAAGCGGCTCCGATCTTTACTGTCTAAGCCGCGATAGGGCGCCAATAGAAGGGCGAGCATCAAAGTTTCAACTGAGAGCTCTTTGGCTCCTAGTAAACCCTCTTTTTGTTCACCAAATACTTTAAGAAAGCTCAGTGCGTTTTGCTGTAGGATGCCCCCGTAAACGGCATCCTTAAGGCTATCCTCACCGTAAACTTGAAGCCCCATCTGCCATTCAGATAACCAGTTTAAATCCGCCATCCACTTTATACCTAGGTGGGGCCGCTTGCTGGCCAATAGCTTTAGGAGCTCCTCTTTACGCCGCTCCTGTGAAACCTCAAACACTTTATCCGCTGAAGCCCTGAGTGCAGACTCTGTCGCCTCATCGATCTTAAAGCCCAGCTGGGCTGCGAGCCTGACGGCACGAAACAGACGCAGCCTGTCCTCAGCGAGTCGAACTTCAGGATCGCCCACGCACCGCAGGCTCTTTTTGGTAAGATCACTGAGCCCGCCCACATAATCGAGCACCTGATGGGAGTTCAGATCGTAAAACAGCGCGTTGACGGTAAAATCCCTACGCTGAGCGTCTTCTTCAGGAGTGGCCCGCTCCCAGCTATCAGGGTGACGGCCATCTTGGTAGCTGCCCTCTTTTCTGAACTGCGCCACCTCAAGGTGAGTCCCATGAGCCGGCACGATCAAAACTCCAAAGCTTTTGCCCACGCTGTAGGATTTGGGAAAGATCTGATGCAGCTCGGTTTCGGTGGCATCTGTCACCAGATCAAAATCTTTGGGGTCCTCACCCAACAGGGCATCGCGCACCGAACCGCCAGCTAAGTAGGCCAGATGACCCCTGGATAAAAGGGCTCCTGCCACTTCCGTCACAGCGGGCCAATCAGATGAGCTTTGAAACTTACTTTTTAGATCCACCAGGGAGCCTCTCCAAAACGTGCTCTCACATTAAAGCTGAGCACCCATAATAGCTGCACCTTCTCACCCTGCAAACAGGACTTTACACAGCAAACCACGCGGAGGTTTCTGACTGAAAACCAGTTGAACAACAAACTACAGATGATATAACGCAGCAGTAGTCTTTTTTTCTGACCTATCTAATCAAGGAGACGCGTCATGGCCTTCCAACTCCCCGACCTTCCCTACAGCAAAGAGGCACTCGCCCCGCACATGTCAGCTGAGACCCTAGAGTTTCACTACGGCAAGCACCACAAGACCTATGTGGACAAACTTAACACTCTCGTACAAGGGACACCTTTTGCTGAAGCCAGCTTTGAGGAGATCATTAAAAAGTCCGACGGTGGAATTTTTAACAATGCCGCTCAGGTTTGGAACCACACGTTTTTTTGGAACTGCCTATCTCCTCAAGGTGGCGGCGCGCCCCAAGGTGAAGTGAAAGAGGCCATCGATAAAAGCTTTGGCTCCTTTGATGCCTTTAAAGAGCAGTTCACCCAGGCAGCACTCAACCTTTTTGGCTCCGGCTGGGCTTGGCTCGTGAAAAACTCTGATGGCTCCTTGAGCATTGAGGCCCTTTCCAACGCCGGCAACCCACTCACCAAAGGCCAGACGCCGCTACTTACCTGCGATGTTTGGGAGCATGCTTACTACATCGACTACCGCAACGCTCGCCCCAAGTTCCTGGAGGGTTTCTGGTCGCTGGCCAACTGGGAGTATGTTGCTAAGAATTTCAAATCGTAAAGAACTGAGGGAGTGGGAGAGTGTCAGCGAACCGATTTATCCCGGCAGATCCCTCTTTGTTTTTTTCTAAAAACGATTCCGAAGACGTGCGCTGGGGTGAAAAATCTCAGCGCCTTTTTTTTGCCTCTGAGGCGGACTTTAAAAGCCGTCTGCAGAGTGCTGAGCCCGGCTGGGTTTTGGCAGGCTACCCCGATGACGAAGGCATAAAGCTTAACGGCGGCAGAGTGGGTGCAGCCCAAGGGCCAGACTCCATCCGGCGTTACTTTTATCGCACCACCCTCTCCGGGCCCTCCCATCCCCTTTATGATTTGGGCAACGTCTCAGTTGAGATTCCCTTAGCTGAGCGCCACGAGGCCGGCAGAGAAGCTGCTGCCCAGAGCTTGAACTCAGGGCACCGGTGGCTCGGTTTAGGCGGTGGTCACGATTACGGCTACGCCGATGGCGCAGGGTTTTTGGATGTGTACCAGAATCAAGATCCTGTAGTGATCAACTTCGATGCTCACTTGGATGTGCGCCCCTATGAAAAGGGCTTAAGTTCAGGCACGCCCTTTCGGCGCCTGATAGAGAACTACCCGGGCACAAAGCTTTGGGAGGTGGGACTTCTTAAAGTTTGCAACAGCCCCGAGCACACGAGCTGGGCTACTCAGAGAGGCTGCCAGGTGCATTTTTGGGAGGACCTTTTTGAGGCGCAAACTCAGCCCAAAGAGCTCTTTAAGACCCTGCGCCCCTTAGCCCCAGCGTTTGTATCCATTGACATCGATGTGATTGAAAATAGTTCAGCTCCTGGGTGCAGTCAGTCTTGGCCCGTGGCCATGGATCTTTCCTGGTTGATAAAGGCTTTAGCGCACCTAAGACAAACTCTAGATATAAGGGCTGTAGGCATTTATGAAACTTCACCGCCCCTGGACGTGGACCATAGAACCTCAAAGCTTGCAGCTCAGCTGGTTCACTCGTTTGTGAGACTTTAAAGATGAGCTCACCTGCGCCCTACTCTTTAGCTAGCGATCATCACTACCCGGCTCATCCGGCCATGCTCAAAGCTCTTGAACGGGTCAATGAAGGGTTTTTGCCCAGCTATGAAGGGGATCGCTATTCGGTGGCAGCTAAAGAACTGCTTTGTGACAAGCTAAAGGCCCAAAGCGCTTTTTTTGTTTTCAATGGCACGGCAGCCAACGTTTTAGCTCTTAAGCTTTATTTGCCACCTGCAAGCTCAGTGATTTGCTCGGATGTGGCGCATATGTTCTTTGATGAGGCCGGCTCCCCGGAGGCCCTTGCAGGAGCGAAGCTGCTACCTGCTAGGTCTAGAAACGGTAAAATTGAGCTAAGTTCCGTAAGAGAGTACCTGAGTAGGCAGCACGATCCGCACTTTGCACCGGTGCGCATGATCTCTATCACTCAGCCAACAGAGCTTGGGACGGTGTACTCTGAAAAAGAGCTCAGCGAAATCACTGAAGTCTGCCGCCAGTATGGCCTAAAACTTCACATCGACGGTGCACGCCTTCCCCAGGCTGCCCACTTTTTAGAATCCAGCTGGGAAGGGTGCACCCATGGGGCTGACGTGATCAGCTTTGGCGGCACCAAAAACGGCCTACTTTTTGGTGAGGCTGTTGTGCTAAGAACCCCCTCGCTCTACCCTGGCCATGAGACCAAAATTCGCAAGCAGCTGCTTCAGCTGCCCTCTAAATCCCGCTACGTTGGGGCGCAGTTTTTAGCCTTCTTTGAAGAGGATCTGGGGCTTAAGCTGGCTCAAATCAACCATGAGCGGGCTCTGATCCTTAAACAGGGGCTGGAAGATTTGGGGATTTCTCCGCTCTATCCAGTTGAGTCCAACGCTGTGTTTGCACAGATTCCCAAAAAATCCCGCACCGCTTTAAGAAAAAAATACTTTTTTTATGTCTGGGACCCTGAAACTTCCCTTTGCCGGCTGATGACTTCTTTTCAGCTGAGCGAGGATCTTATAAGAGAGTTCTTAAAAGAATTAAAAGACTCCCTCACTTAAACGGGAGCACACCACCAGGGCGCATCTGGCCTTTTTTTTCAAGAAGGAGCCTTTATGAGCACTCCCCGTGACCCGGTCCAGTATGGTGACTACCTTAAAATCTCAGAGCTGACGAGTCTTCAGCACCGCAGAAGTGAGCAGAGCGGACGCCCCGCACACGACGAGTATCTGTTTATCATTGTCCATCAAGCCTATGAACTCTGGTTTCGGCAGATCCTCATTGAGTTAGATTCCGTGCTCGAGCTTTTTGGAAAGGTACCCGTCTCTGACAGCTCCATGGGTACGATCTCCCGCCGCCTCGGACGAATTGAGACGATTTTAAAACTTCTCATCCAACAGGTGGATGTGATTGAGACCATGACTCCCATGGACTTTTTGGACTTTAGAGAGCTTCTTTATCCGGCCTCTGGCTTTCAGAGTTTGCAGTTTCGGCTGGTTGAAATGAAGCTTGGTCTCAAACGGGATCAAAGACTTCTTTACAATGCCAGACCCTTTGAAAAAGCCCTCGGGTCTGAGGAGCAAAAGCTCGTTTTGGAAACCGAAAAACAGCCCACCTTGCTCAACCATTTAGAGAACTGGCTGGAAAGATCCCCAGCTTCTAAGCTTGAAAGCTTTGATTTTTGGAAGGAGTACCAAAAGCGCATTCAGGCTCTTTTTGAAAGAGACCGCAGCCAGGTGAAAAGTCATATCGCACCAGAGGACCGCGACCGAAACCTTAAGGAGATTGAGCGCGCTGAAGCTAGCTTTGAAGCTCTTTTTTCTAAAGACGCTCATGAACAAAAGCTTCAAGAGGGATTTTGGAAGATGAGTCAGGAAGCTCTTCAAGGAGCCCTTTTCATTTTGCTTTACAGGGATCAGCCGCTTCTTCAAGCCCCCTACCAGATGCTCACTTTGCTTCAGAGCATAGATACCCTTATGGCTACCTGGCGCCACCGGCACGCTCTGATGGTCTACCGCATGCTCGGAACCAAAATAGGAACTGGCGGCTCCTCAGGTCATGACTACCTAGCTAAAACTGCAGAAAGGCATAGAATCTTCAGTGATCTGTTTCAGCTGGTGACCTTTATGATTCCCCGCTCAGAGATTCCGGAGATTCCCGAAGCGGCTAAAGAAAAGCTCAGCTTCGTATGGCGCTAACTAACTTGTTAAAAAATCTTTCACGGCGGCTCTAAAAGAGGCGCCGTCCTTTTCTCCAAGCTCCATTAACTCTCTGGTGTAGCTCTCATGAAAAAGAAGGTAGCTGGCAAGCTCAGTGGACTCTTCTTTGCTGCCCAAACTGCCTAAAAGAAACTTAAGCGGACGAGGGAATCCTCTCCGGGAGTGCTCCTGCGCCCTGCCGCCGAGGTCTGCCGAGGGCCTTAAGAAGATCGCCTCCACCTTGGGAAAGGACTGAACTGATCCATCCACTTTATGGATCAGCTGACTCATGTGTCTTAACCTTTCTAGATCTACTTCGATCGCATCAAAAAACAGGGAGTTCAGGAGCTGACCTAAGATGGTGGCCACCCGGGGCGGGCCTCCTAAGGTGCCGCCGCGATCCCCTGAGTGAACGCCCAGCACGATGATCTTTTTGGCCCCGGCGTGAATCAAGGGGCTAATGGGCGCTGTGTTTCGCAAAACGCCATCGGCGTAGTGATTTCCCTGGTAGGCCACCGGCGGGAAAAGAAGGGGAATGGCCGAGGAGGCCATAACCTGATCCAGCTCAAAGGGCAGCTCAACGCTTTTTCGTTTGGCTCTCTGCCAGCCCTTCACCTCCGATGCCGAAGAAACAAAGATGTGGGAAGTGTTGTCGTCATAGCAAAAGGCCGTCGTTAAAAGCGCATGAAGGGGGCCCTCTTTAAATTCTTTATTCACCCTTTCCGTTGAAAGGTGCGCGCTTAGCAGGTTTTTCAAGGGGGACGTATCCAAAAGGCTGTTGGCGGATTTACTTTTTTTAAAGGAGCCAAACCCCACATCAGAGAGCCAGCTTAATCCCACACGGCCAAGACTTGGAAGATCCGTGCGGTAGACCTGCTCAGGGGTGAGCCCGCCCCAGATGCGAGTGAGCTCATCAACTCCCACAGACAGCCTGCTTGAGTAACCTGCTAAAAAGCTGCCGTTGATGGCGCCCGCGCTGATTCCTGACCACACCGCAACGGGAGTGCCTAGGGACTCAAGCAAAGGAGCTAGCGCCTTGAGCACACCCACCTGATAGGCTCCCCTTGCACCGCCTCCTGTCAAAAGGACTCCAAGCACTGCGCTCTCCCCTCACTTCCCTTTATCGTGGCATATTTTGTAGGGGCTGAGCAGGCCAAAAAAGCCGCTCGCGAGGGTGGAAATATTATGTTACATCTGAAGAGCCTGGGGAG
This sequence comes from uncultured Pseudobdellovibrionaceae bacterium, assembly GCA_964424215.1. Taxonomy (GTDB): domain Bacteria; phylum Bdellovibrionota; class Bdellovibrionia; order Bdellovibrionales; family JAGQZY01; genus CAYRIE01. The sequence goes on along the minus strand of CAYRIE010000012.1, from coordinate 261 downwards.
GTTTTATGATTCTAACCAACACATCGGACCTTGAGCCTCTTAAAGAGATCGGCCGCATTGTTGCCGACACCCTTCAGTTTATGATCGGAGCTGCCCGAGCTGGGATGACCACATGGGAGCTCGACCAGTTGGGAGGTGAGCTGCTAACGGAACGCGGGGCTCAGTCAGCGCCCGTGCTGGTTTACAACTTTCCTGGTGCCACCTGCATCAGCGTGAATGAACATGGCGCGCACGGCATCCCCAAAAAATCCATCCGCCTCA
>CAYRIE010000011.1:0-17960 GCA_964424215.1 uncultured Pseudobdellovibrionaceae bacterium | reverse complement strand
CGGCTGGAGGCAATCACCCGCACGCTCTGTCTACTGGAGACCGGAAGCGCGCCACCTGATTCGGCGGCGCCGGGCTTAAGCTGTGTGACCAGCTCCGCTTGAATATCTAGCGGAATCTCAGTGATCTCATCAAGGTAGAGGGTGCCCCCTTGGGCTAGAGCCACCTTGCCGCGCTTAAGAGGCGGCATGCCCGGCAGAATATCTTGGTTTCTGCCGAAGTATTCGGACTCCAGCAGCTCAAGGGGAATGCCTCCGCAGTGAATGGCCACAAAGGGCCTAGCGGCCCGCTTGGAGTTAAAATGGATGTTCTCAGCGATCAGGGACTTGCCGGTGCCCGCCTCGCCTAAAACCAGGCACCACTGATCTGTGACCGATTTGGTGGAGATGGACTTTTTGATCTCTTGAAGCCGAGGGTGCTCTCCCACCAGAGTGAGGTTTTTTCTGAGCACATTCAGAAGCGACATTTTCTCTTGGCGCTCTTGCTGAAAGGCCAACACGTTTTGGATGGTGATGATGACTTTTTCAGTGGAGAGGGGCTTTTCCAAAAAGTCCCAAGCTCCGAGCCGCGTGGCTTTTACTGCGGTTTCGATGGTTCCGTGGCCTGACATCATCACAACGGGGATAGCGAAGCTCTTCTCACTGAGGCGCTTGAGCGTCTCTAGCCCGTCAAAGGCACCTGGCATCCAGATGTCGAGCAAAATCAATCCAGGCTGCTCTTGGGCTGCAACTTGAAGAGCCTGCTCACCACTTTCAGCAGTAAAGACTTGATAGCCTTCGTCCTCAATTGCCTCTTTGAGGGTCTGACGAATAGGAGCCTCGTCGTCCACCACCAAGATTTTTATGCGCTTATCATCAAACATGACCACCCTCGGAACTTTCCGCCTCCAGAATCCTACGTTGCGATTTGGCCTCAACAAATGGCAGCTCTACCACCATTTTTAACCCGTGCGGCGAACAAGGTAAAGCCCGGACAAAGCCATTGTGGTCCTCGACAATCCGTTTCACGATCGCTAGCCCTAGACCCGATCCCTGACTCTTAGTGCTAAAGTACGGCTCAAAGATGACCTCACTGCCTGTTTCCATCAGTCCGGGCCCGTTGTCCATCACAGTCAGCTGTACCAGACGCAGATCGGCGTTGTATTGGGTCTCAATTCGAATCCAGGCGCCTCCCGTCGCGCGTAAGGCGTCCACGGCGTTTTCCACCAGGTTCACAATGACTCGGCGGATCTGCTCGGGATCAAAGTCAAAAGCCTTAAGTTCCGCGTCCGCAACAACTTCGAATTTGATCTTTTTGGCGTGGGCCGATTCGTAAAAGAGCGCGACATCTTTGGCGATCTCGTTCAGATCCGATTTTTTCGGCTCCACCTTAGGTAAGCGCGCAAACTGGTTGAACTCATTGACCAGGTTTTTGAGGCTGTCCGTTTGTTCAATGATCATGCGGGTGCTGGAGTTAAAGGCCTCGTCGTTAATTTTAGCACCGAATTTTCTTTGCAATCTCTCAGCGGAGAGCTTGATTGGTGTAAGCGGATTTTTGATTTCGTGAGCGATTCTTCTGGCCACTTCTTTCCAGGCCTCGGCGCGCTGTGCCTGGAGCACGAAGGTGAGATCGTCGATCACCAGGATTTTTCCGATCTCTTGAGATCTCTCGTCCATCATGATGGATATGGTGATCTGAAGCTGGAGCACTCGCCCCTTAAGCTCCACTCTTAGACTTTTTTGCACGCGGTGAACTTTGTGTTTTTTCATCAGCTCGGTGAGCTCATCAAAGAGCCCCGCATCGATCACCGAGAGCACATCGCTGACCTTTTTGCCGGCGCAGGTGGCTTGCTCAATGCCGAGCATCTCTTCGGCGCGCTGATTCACCGTGGTGATCCTGCCGTAGGGGTCCACCGAGATCACGCCAGCGCTGACGTTGGCTAAGATCACCTGAACATACCGGCTGTGCTCATCGAGGCGATCGAGGGTGTCCTGAAGGTCCTTATTGGCCTGAAGCACCTGGCGGTTGGATCTATCTAAAGTGGCGACCATTCGGTTGAAGTTTTCAGCCAGAGCTTCCACCTCTTCACTGCCCGGCTCAACTTCCACCTTGCGGTAGTCCCCCTCTGAAACCCGTCGGGTGGCGCGGCTAAGAGCTTCAAGGGAGTTAGAGAGCTGCTTGGCCAGGTGAAAACCTAGCCAGGTTGCCGCCAGCAGAATCAATAAAGTGACCAGGCCCACCATGGTGAGTGCGATGGACTTTAACGGGCCCTCTAGCGTACTGGAGTCTCTAAAGTCCTCATAAACGGCCGCAATGTTGTCGATGGAGGAGCTGAGCGGCTGAGGAGTGAAGCTTGAAATCACAAGCACCCCTTCGGCGGGAGCTGGCAGAGGCACGAGCGAGCGAACAAGGTTTCCTTCACCGAACTGATGGATGGTGGAGGCCTCATGCCCTCTTTCAAAGGCGCGCTTGAGCACCTCAAGGGGGACGCTGGGGGTTTCGCCAAGGACCTTGTCCTGGGTGAGGTAGACTTCTCTTCCCCCGATCAGCTCAGGATAGTACTCCACCACATCCAGCCGGTACCGCTGAAGAGAGTCTTTCACAAAATCGGCGCGCTCCGTGGAGCTCCAAGAGGGGTTCCAGTCTTTGGCCATCAAAAGTGCAAAGTGGAAGTTCTGGCGCTTGGTTGAGGTGTAAAACTCGTGGGTGACCGAAAGGGAGCTTTTGAGCACCTCTTTGAACCGATCGCTAAACCACTTATCGAAGCTGTAGTTGATGTAGAAGGTGGACATTAAAAAGATCACAGCCGTTGGAACGATGGCGTAAAAGCCGAAGGCAGCAATGAGTTTGGATTTGAGCGAGTGACCAAAGAGGCCCCCGCGGCGTTCTGCGAAAATTTTAACGATGTTCCTGAAGATCAGGAACAACAGGAAAAGCAAAAGGACAATGTTGAGGTTGACCAAGCCGAAGAAGGGGAAGGTTTGGTCGGTGGAGTTAAAAGCGATCAGGGTCAGGGTCAGAAACAAAATGGCAAGCACCGGGATGAGGAACATCTCCCGTTTTCGACGGCGCTTTTCGCCCTTTTTGTTCAGCTCAACATCCTTGTCGCTCAGATTCATTGGAATCCCTTACTGAAGATGATTGCGGTAGATCGTCTGCCCTACATTAAAGGCAGGTCCACCTCTTTTGATCATCTCTAAACACAGATCCTTAGCCTGCTCCTGCGTGAGCTGATGCTCCGGCTGCTGTGCATTCATGCCCATGGGTATGAGGGCTGCATCCAAAATCAAACGGGCCGTTTGAGATGATACCTTGGTTTTGAGCGTGTCGTAAAAAACTTTAACGGTCAGTTTGCAGTCTTCTTTTTGACTCATCAAATAATTCTCCAGAAGGGTACAAGTTTCGATCTCATAGGGGACTTCCCTTAATCTTTCTCTTCATTTCTGACTTGGCTTTTGAGGGTGAGCATGCGAAGCGCCGCCCACGCTGCCTCTTCGCCCTTATGCCCATGGGCGCCGCCGGCTCTGGCTAGGGCCTGGTCGTAGTTTTCCGTGGTCAACACCCCGAAAACTACGGGCTTAAGGTACTTAAGCTGCAACCGGCTAAGGCCTCTTTCTGCAGACTGGCAGACGTAATCATAGTGGGTCGTCTCTCCCCGAATCACGCAGCCTAAAGCGATCACAGCATCCAGCTTTTCTTTAAGCGCCCAGCCCGCAGCCAGGGGAAGCTCATAGGCGCCCGGTACATCGATCTGAAGAACGCTTTCTCCGCTAAGGCCCCACTCACTTAAAGTTTTAAGAGCTCCTTCTTTAAGCCGGCTGGTGATTTCTGAGTTAAAGGTGCTGGTGATCACAGCCACCCTGCGGCCGGCTAGGGCTTCCGTTGATATCTCATCTGAAAGATCGTACCCGGATTTCACAGACCCTCGACCTCCAGTTTTTCCGGCCAATCGAACTCACTTTGAGCCTCGCTCTCCAGAGCCGGAAACAGAGGCACCTCCTCGACGATTTCAAGGCCGAAGGCAGGAAGGCCTGGGCGGCGCGAGGGCTGGTTGGTGAGAAGTCGTATTTTTTTGACCCCCAGGGATCTGAGAATTTGTGCGCCGAGGCCGTAATCTTTTTCGTCCATCGGGGGGAAGGTCGGATGCTCTTCGTCTTGGCCCCAGAACTTCACCTCCTCCTCGAGGCTTTGGATCGCAGGCTGCTGCAGGTAAACAAGCACCCCTGACTCCTCCTCAGAGAGCAGCTTCAGAGTTTGCCGGATCCTGTGGCCCGTAAGGTGGCGCAAGGACCCGAACACATCTCCAAACAAAGAGGCTACTTGCACCCGGACCAGTGTGGGTTTATCGGGAGAAATTTTTCCCTTTTGGAGCACCACGCTCTCGGTGCCATCTAAAACAGAACGGAAGATCCGCACTTTGATGTCTTTGTTGTAGGGAACGTCCAAAACCGCAGAGGCTGTTTCTTGCACCAGCGTCTCGTGCTCGAGCCTGTACCGGATCAGATCTTCGATGGTTCCCATTTTGAGGTTGTGAGTTTTGGCAAACTCTCTGAGATCATCCACCCTGGCCATCGTTCCGTCAGGCTTCATGATTTCACAAATCACGGCCGCTGGAGTTAGCCCAGCAAGTACGGAAAGATCGATGCTGCCCTCGGTGTGGCCAGCCCGCTTTAGAACGCCGCCTTTTTGAGCGCGGATGGGAAAGATGTGCCCGGGCACGATGATGTCTGAGGGTTTGGCGAGCGGATGGGAAGCCACGCGAATGGTGTGCGCTCTGTCGGAAGCTGAGATGCCCGTTGAAACCCCTTTGGCAGCTTCGATGGAAACGGTGAAGGCCGTTTGGTTGGGCGCGCGGTTGTCGTCATCTAGCACCATCAGTGGAAGCTTCAGCCGTTCACACTGGGCCTGGGTCATCGCCAAACAGATCAGACCGCGGCCGTGGGAGGCCATAAAGTTGATCGCCTCTGGCGTTGCAAAGTCTGCGGCCAGGACCAGGTCACCTTCGTTTTCCCGATCTTCATCGTCTACCAAAACCACAAGACGACCGTTGCGGATTTCCTCTATAAGCTCCTCAATTGTGTTCACACCACCACCTCATGGGGCTGCGGCCCGGATTTGCGTCTCAGCTGCTCCTGATGCACAAGTCCTCTGGCCATGTAATCAACTTCAAATAAAACTGGGTCGCCCGGCTTTAAGATTCCAAGGTTCGTGCGGGCGAGCGTTTCGGGGATCAATCCGACCTCAAAGGTGGCACCTTCCACTGAATTGATCGTAAGACTCACTCCCTGAAGGGTTATGCTGCCTTTTTTCCAAAGGTAGGGAGTGTAGGATTCTGGTGCCTTCACTGTGACTTTGCGAAAGGCGCCGCCCTTATCTTCCACACTGACCACCTGGCCAAAGCCATCCACGTGCCCCAGTACAAAGTGGCCGTGCACCCTGTCGCCCCACCTGAGGGAGCGCTCCATGTTGAGAGTGGAGCCGGATAAAGTTTCGGGAGTCCAGCCGGTGGCAGAAAGGGTCTCAAGTCCCAGGGTGTAGGTGGCTCTATGCCCTTCGATGGTTTCAACGGTCAGACAGACTCCGTTGTGAGCCACGCTGTCACCTGGCTTCAGATCGCTCCAGTCTGAGGGAATTTCAACGTGGATTCTGAGGGTTCCGCCCGCGGCCTGATCGACCTTGGCGACGAGGCCCTGGGCCTCAACGATTCCAGAAAACAAAAAGACTCTCCTGTAAGGGATTTAATGTGCGCCAGAATAGCCCGACTTGCCGCAATAATGAATGTAACTGAAAATTTTACAGGAGCTAAAACGCGTTCCAGCTGGAAGGGATGAGAGCTAGCTCCCACCACAAAAAAAGGTGCTCTCTAGGGAGCACCTTTTTGGAGGTAGAAACAAGGAGCCAGAGCGTAGCGCGCCTCTGGCCTATAGGGCGGAGTTTACGGCTTTAAAACCTGATCCTCTTCAAACTCCCCTGCCAGGCGGTGGATCACGACCTGGGCACCGGGCTTAAGAGGGTTGATGGGCTGAAGGATGGGTTCAGCGCGCGAGATAAAGTCCAGAGTATCGACGATTCGGTAAATGCCATCGGGCCCGCTTTTTCGAACGCGTGAGGAGCCTTCGAATCTTGATTTGCAGGGCTCACCTGTCCAGAAGTAGTTCACGTTGTAGATTTCAATTTCGTCACCGATTTGCAGACCGTCGTGAGCTCCCCCGTAAATAGTCACAAAGCTATCGTGGTCTTCTCTGAGCTTGGTCTCCCAAAGGGGCGTGTTGTTGGCTGTGGCCTTTCGGTCGTAGTCCTTGGCCATCTCGGTTAAAGAGGCGCTTAGGGCGTTGTAGCTGACTTCTGCAAGAGGAGTTTCGTAGAACCAGCTGAGACCCAGGTGCGCCAGCCCAAAATCAATGGTGAAGTCGATGTCGATTGTGGTGTGATTGGCAGGCACTCGGCCGGTCGCAAGCGGAGTTTCAAGCCTTAGGGGATGGTAGGCCTGAAAGTTAGCGTGAAGTTTGGCCCGCTGAACAAAGAACTTGGCGCCCGCCCTTGCAGGATTTCCAGGAACGTTCGGCCCGAAACCAAAGGTGATTCCGCCCTTTCCCACGATTTCAAAAGACTCAATAGCTCCTCCGATGTCCACCATCGGAGCATATTTGATGCAGGCTGGAGTTGAATCGCTCAAGCTGAGCACGCCGACCCGGTGGGTGCGCTCCCAGTCCATCATGGCTGAAAAGTCCTGGGAGGAGAGGGCACCCATTTCGGTGAAACTGCTGCTCACGCCGAAAGCGCCGTGGCTCGGGACAAATTCGTCGTGCTCACTGACTACATGGTTCATCTGCGAGTTGGCCAGATAGGAGAAGTCGTAGCTTTGTCCCCCCGGTAGCTTTAAGTCCTGGGGAGTGAAAATCTTAGAAAGCGAGGCTCGTTTGCGAAGCTTGCGGCCTGCAGGCTCCTCTTCTTGGCAGCCTTGGTTCCCCATATTAATCACGCCCACACAGAGGATAAGGCTCCATCTTAAGAGGGCGGCCGCTGATGACGGACGCGAGATTTTATGCTTCGTGGTATTCATATTTGTCCCCTCATTTGGCCCAAGCGGTGCTTCCATAGAGCTGTTTGGGCGTTCGACCAAAATATCGGGATGAAGGTCTACGGACTTAAGGCAAGGGGTAAGAGTGCAATATCCCACAACAAATCCCGTTTTAGCGCTCCAGATGCTGCTGCACTCAAAAAAAAGTGGTTCGCAGCCTGGTCTAGAAATCAAAACTTTCTTTAGGCTGACCAGGAGTTGGGCAAAACAGATCGGCTGGAACCTGCCTGAGCTGTGAGCTCACCGGAATCTGGCAGATTGTGACCAAGTGTTGGCCGGTGAAGCATTGCACCTCGACTTTGAGGCGCGCCGGTGTAAAAGGTAGAAGCTCATTGTCGCAGTCTATGAGGTCATTGCTTTAATCGATTTCAAAAGAGCTTTGCTCTGTGTTGAACTGAGTACGAAATTAAAATTTTAAGGAGGCAAGTATGCTCGGAATTGGATCCAAACTACCTGAGTTTTCTGTAACGGCTGTTACCGCACAGAACGAATTTGAAACTATCACCAACACGACCTTTAAGGGAAAGTGGCAGGTTCTGTTCTTTTACCCTAAGGATTTCACATTTGTCTGCCCCACGGAGATCAAAGGCTTCGCCGATTTGAACGGTGAATTTAAAGACCGCGACGCCCAGATCCTTGCTGGCAGCATTGACTCTGAATTTGTTCACAAGGCTTGGAAAGAAAGCCATGAAGATCTGAAAGACCTTCCTTTCCCCATGCTTGCTGACATTAAGCGCGAACTCTCCCTAGGACTTGGCATCTTAGATCCCGAAGCTGGCGTCTCTCAAAGAGCGACCTTCATCGTAGATCCGGATGGCATCATTCGCTTTGTGTACGCTACGGACTTAAGCGTGGGACGTAACCCTAAAGAGGTTCTACGCGTTCTGGATGCTTTGCAAACAGATGAGCTTTGCCCCTGTAACTGGGAAAAAGGTCAGAAGACTCTCTAATTAGAGACGTGTTTTCTTAAATCATAAAAAAGGCAGCTCCAAATGGGCTGCCTTTTTTTATGTGGAGTTAGTTGGCCTTTTCGATTTTCAGTCCCGCCTCGGTGGCTCGGACAATGGCGGCCTCATCCTTGGTGAGTTCCTGAGCCAGGATCATGTCGGCCAGGGGGTTGAGCACCTGAGTCTGAATCACGCGCTTGAGGGGACGGGCGCCGTAGAGCGGATCAAAGCCTCGCTTGCCCAGGTACTGCACCGCCGAGTCGTCAAACTCAAGCACAATGCCCCGGTCTTTCATGCGCTCTTTCACAAGCTCCAGCTGAATTTTCACGATGTGACCAAGCATTTCCTCAGAGAGGGACTTAAACATCACAATCTCATCAATCCGGTTGAGAAACTCAGGCCGGAAGTGACTGGTGAGAGTTTCCATCACCTTGTTCTCCCGCTCTTGGGGCTTAAGCGCCTGATCGACCAGAAACTGTGAGCCAAGGTTTGAGGTCATGATAACGACGGTGTTTTTAAAATCCACCGTGCGTCCCTGACCATCGGTCAGGCGGCCGTCATCCATCAGTTGAAGAAGGACGTTAAAAACATCCGGGTGAGCCTTTTCCACTTCATCTAGCAGGACGATGCTGTAGGGGCGTCTGCGAACCTGCTCGGTGAGCTGACCGCCCTCATCAAAGCCCACGTAACCTGGAGGAGCACCGATCAGGCGGGATACAGAGTGCTTTTCCATGTACTCACTCATGTCCAGTCTTACGATCGACTGCTCCGAATCAAACAAAAATTCTGCAAGTGCTTTAACGGTCTCTGTCTTACCTACGCCCGTGGGGCCAAGGAAAAGAAAGGTCCCGATCGGGCGATTGGGATCAGATATTTCGGCGCGCGATCTGCGGATGGCGCTGGCCACCACCTCAAGAGCTTCAGGCTGACCAACCACCCTTTTAGAAAGCTTCTCCTCCATCTTTAGAAGCTTTTGAGATTCAGTCTCCAGCATCTTCTGCACCGGAATGCCGGTCCACTTGGCCACAACCTCTGCGATGTCTTCAGGGCCGACCTCCTCTTGAATCAGGCTTTCTGATCCGCTCTGCTGTTTTTCAGCCTGCTCGGTGAGCGATTTGATTTTAGCTTCCAGCTCTGGCAGCTCGCCGTACTTGATCTGTGCTGCGCGCTCAAGGTTGCCGGCGCGCTCGGATCTATCCATTTCGTTGCGGAGGGCTTCGCTGCGGTGTTTGCTGGACTTAAGCTCTTCAATCACGGCGCGCTCTTTTTCCCACTGAGCCTCAAAACGGGAGGCTTCCTCTGTCAGATCGGCCAGAGTTTTTTCCACCTGACTGAGTCGCTGCTGAGAGCTGGCATCGGATTCCTGCTTAAGAGCTTCGCGCTCCACCTGCAGCTCCATGATGCGTCGTTTGATGTTTTCTAGAGCTACCGGCACGCTGCTGATTTCAATGCTGAGCTTACTGGCGGCCTCGTCCATCAGGTCAATGGCCTTATCGGGCAAAAACCTTGAGGTCAGATACCTGCTTGAGAGCTGCACAGCTGAAAGGATCGCAGCATCTTTGATCCTGACGCCGTGATGCACTTCGTACTTTTCTTTAAGACCTCTTAAGATGGTGATGGCCTCTTGGATGGTGGGCTCTTGCACAAAAACGGTTTGAAATCTGCGCTCAAGAGCTTTGTCCTTTTCAATGTACTGCCTGTACTCATCGAGGGTGGTGGCACCCACCATGCGCAGCTCTCCTCGCGCTAGCGCGGGCTTGAGCATTTGGCCAGCGTCCATGGCTCCATCGGTTCGGCCCGCGCCCACCAACATATGGAGCTCATCGATGAAAATAAGGATCTCTCCGTCACTATCTGAAACTTCTTTGATAACAGCTTTCAGACGATCCTCAAACTCCCCGCGGTACTTGGCCCCGGCGACAAGAGCCGCTAAATCCAGGCTGATCAGGCGTTTGCCTAAAAGCACTTCGGGAACATCTCCTTGCACGATCCTTAGGGCCAGGCCCTCTGCGATGGCGGTTTTTCCAACGCCCGGCTCGCCAATGAGAACGGGATTGTTTTTCTTACGGCGAGCCAGCACCTGAACCGTGCGCCGGATTTCCTCATCTCGGCCGACAACGGGGTCAAGCTTGCCTTGAGCAGCCAGCTCGGTGAGGTCCCTGCCGTATTTATTAAGAGCGTCGTATTTAGATTCGGGGTGATCGTCGGTGACCTTTTGGGAGCCCCTCACTTCATTAAGAACATTTTCAAGCTCGGGCAGACGCACGCCCGCTTGGGTGAGGAGGTTTGAAATTTCACGATCCCCTGCCCTGAGCATGCTTAAAAGAAAATGCTCTGTGGAAATGTAGGAATCGCCCCGGCTTTTAGCCTCTTTTTCAGCTCCTTTGAACACTCGCACCAGACGCGGACTGGGGTAGGGTTTCACCTCACCTGCGGTGACGGTCGAAAGCCCGGCCACCTTCTCCTCCACACTTTCCAAAAGTGCCGAAAGCGACACCTTGAGCCTTCCGACTAGTTGGGGTATCAAACCCTCATTGTCCTTAAGCAAGGCCTCCAGCAAGTGCTCCGGCTCGACCGTGGAATTTTTAAGCTCCTCGGCTCGCTCTGCGGCCTCTTTCATGGCCTGCTGGGATTTTTGGGTCATTTTTTCAATATCACTCATCCATTGTCCTCTTTTTTGAGTTTAACAAGGGTTGGCTTTGCCTCTGCCTATTGTACTCTTTTAAGATGGGCCTCCCCAGGAGTTTGTCAATGTCCGCAAGGCGTCCCTTTAAATCCAGCCGTCGCAGCATCAAGTACGACAGAGTGCAGGCGAGCCACCTACTTGGCCACAAGGTGAGGTTTTCCTGCGAGGACTGCTCCCACTTTAACCGCGGCCAAGAGAGCTGCACCTTAGAATTTGTGTCAGCCCCCCACCGCAAAGAGCGCCAAATGAAGGACTATGAACTCACAGGCCACATTGCCTTTTGTCGTTTTCTAGAGATCGATTGACCATGGCAGATGGGCTTATCGTCAGCGCACTGATTGCTACTGTTTTCATCCTGGGGATTATCCTTTGGATCAGATCCCAAAAGAGGAGCGGGGCCCCTTCAGATCCTGAGCCGCCAAGGCTTGCTCCTGCAGGTGATGCTGAGATTTTCCTTCAGGTCCAGGGGGAGGGAGAGGCCCTGGTTCTCCTCCACGGCATCGGAGCATCGAGTTTTACCTTCCGGTTAATCGCAGCAGAGCTTGCTAAGGACTATAAGGTGATCAACCTGGATCTGCCGGGGTTTGGGCAAAGCTCCTCAGACACCGGCTTGGACTATGGCCTGGACGCTCAATCAGAGCGGCTTATAAAACTCTTAGACCACCTTCAGATTCCTAAGGCCTATCTTTTAGGATCTTCCATGGGAGGTGCCCTTGCCCTCTGGCTGGGAAGGATTCATCCAGAAAGATTCCCAAAGATCATGGCCCTGGCTCCGGCCACAGAGCCCACCAGGGTTTGGGCCGGCCCCCGGCTTTTAAGCTGGGTCACTCCGCTGGCACCTCACCTTTACAGTAAGGCTTTACTCTCTCAGCTGTACCAACGTGTGGTGAGTACGCGCGAGCTGGTAACTCAGGAGGCGATTGATGGCTATCACAGGCCCTACCAGGATCCACAAAAGGTGGTGACCTTTCTTAAGGCGACCCACCTTCTTAAAGATCCTCGTCTGCCGCTCGGCCTTGAAGGCCTTAAAAGCGAGGTAGAGATTCTGTACGGCGCTCAAGATAAGGTGGTGCGCCGTCATGATGTCGAGCGCCTCCTCCGAGTGCTTCCCCTGGCAGACTACGAAGTCCACCCAACCGCCGGCCATCACATCCAAGAGGATGACCCCGCCTGGGTGATCGAGCGCGCCCGCAAATTTTTTGGCAGCGTCAGAGTTTCGTCCATTTGATAAGCGATGCAAAACTTTGACGCCTCAAAGATCGGGCTCATGCTGCGTCTGCATTTAGCTACTGCAAAATTCTTCAAGACTTAGATCTAAAAAGATCAAAAAAGTGGCCGGACCTAGAGCTATAAAAAGTCCTGCCAAGCCTCGAACAGGGCTTCTGTCCTGTCAAGAATGCCCCAAACCTCCCGAAACTTTCTTTGTGCAAAGCGGGATTTTTGACACCGCCGTAACAGGTGGTGATTCCGTGAAAGAGGGAGAGGCGACCAGACAACGGATTGCTTCCCTAACACTCGAAAGGAGGGCTCAAGGAAGATGTAACGTTCATGGATAGAGATCAACCTTTTGGAACAATCCGTACAAAGGCTAGGATGCCGACCGTGTGAGAGGATCACAAGGCTTACGACAAGGAGGGGAATTATTGAATTAATAACTGGAGGATAGACACATGGGAATGAGAGTAACAACCAACCTGGCATCGCTGAACGCACAAAGAAACTTGCTGAACAGCCAACTTAACATCGACAACAGCATGGCAAAACTGGCCAGCGGTTCTCGAATCAACAAAGCTGCGGACGATGCCGCCGGTCTGGCCATTTCGGAAAGCTTCAAAGCTCAGATCCGATCCGGCCGTCAAGCTCAACGCAACGCTAACGATGGTATCTCCATGGTGCAGGTTGCTGAGGGTGGCTTGAACGAAGTCAGCAACATCATCATCAGGCTCAGAGAGCTGGGCATGCAGGCAGCTTCTGACACCATCGGCGACACTGAAAGAAAGTTCGTCGATAAGGAAGTTCAGCAGCTCAAAAACGAAATCCAACGTATTTCTGAAGTGACCACATGGGGAACTACGAAGCTTCTCAACGGAGAAACTCCTAAGTTTGATTTCCAAGTGGGCATTTTCAACAACGACTTTGCCGACCGCATCTCTTTTGACGCCAGCCAGAACGTATCCACTCTGTCGTCTTTGGGACTTGCTGGCCTGGACTACTCCACAAAGAACGGCGCACAGGCTTCACTAGGCCGACTGGATGATGCTCAGACCAAGGTCAACGAAATGCGCTCTAACTTAGGTGCTCTGCAAAACAGATTGCAGTCCACTGTGAGCAACTTGCTGATCTCCGATGAGAACCTCAGCGCGGCCAACAGCCGAATCAGAGACACCGACGTTGCCGACGCGGCCTCTGAAATGACAAGAAACAATATTCTTTTGCAGGCTGCGACAGCAACTCTGTCTCAAGCCAACCAGAAGAACGCCCTAGCACTCCAGTTGTTAGGTTAATAGCCAGAGAATTTTTTAATTCTCCAGCCCAGTCTCCCCAAAGGAGGCTGGGCTTTTTTTTTGAAGCTGACTTTCGGTTTAGTGGCGATAAGTCCTACAGGACCTCAGGTCTCTGACCGCAATGAAGTGAAAGTGTCTAACTTTTTACCAATAAAATCAATAACTTAACTAAAGGCCGCCCAGACCACTGCCGATGAATACTTTGTCTGGGAGGATAAGAGTTATGAAAGCAGCTTACAAAAGTTCACTTCAAGCTTCACTGATCGCAGCCCTGTTATTATTTATAGGATGCGCTGAGCCCCTGTCGGTCGATCAGGCGCAAAGCTCTTTTGGCGGCGGCGGCGGCGAGCCCTGCTGCTCGGTGCCCGACTCACCCGAGCCCACCCTAGACCCCCTCGCTGGTGAAATTTCAGAGGGTATGTACAAAGGAACCCAGGCGATCGAGGTCGACCCTGCCTCTGAGATGCTGATCCTTCGGCTGCCCTTTCCTGGCCTTGCTCTGATTCCAGGCTTTTTAGCCCAAGCTCCCATCCCCGGACTTCCAGGCGCTTTTGTTGAGGTCTCCCCTACCTTAGGTGCAGACTCCGGGATTGCGCTTCACTTACCACTGGAGCTTATTGCCAACTATATTGATAGCCGTGACAGCACACGCCTTCCCAACGGGGACGCACTGCCGGCTGTCCCTGGTGGAGAGCTTCCCGCTTTTGCGGTGTCCATTCACCCCTCTCCTGATGTGGAAGTTTTGGTCTACATCGGACCTGAAGCGGTGGCAGTTCTTTACTGGTCCTCCTTTGACCCGTTCATCCGTCTGTCAGCTCCCATCTACTCTGAAGGCCAGCAGTACGTCCTGGGATGGTTCCACGCCATTCCCCACAAGCGCGAAAACTTCAAGGTGGTTTACCCACGCGGCGGCTTCATGTTGAGCTTTTCTCTACCTGAAGATCTGCAACGTCAGCTGGACAACCTTTTTTAAAAATTCTTGACCAAAAGCCGTTTCCAGGGTGTCTTCTATTAGTTACAGTACGGATTGAACGCAATAGCTGGGGGACACCGAATGGCTAAAAAGAAGAAGGCAACTAAGAAGAAAACAACCGGCAAGAAGGTAGCTAAAAAGGCCACCCGTAAAGCTGCCAAGAAAAAAACCACAGGCAAAAAGGCTACAAAAAAAGTAGCTAAGAAAAAAACGACTGCTAAGAAAGCTGCCAAAAAGACAACCAAGAAGGCTGCTAAGAAAAAGTCCACTGCAAAGAAGGCCACAACCAAAAAGGCCGCCAAGAAGAAAGTAGCCAAAAAAGCTACGACCAAAAAATCGGCCACCAAGAAGGCCACCAAGAAAAAATCGACTGCAAAGAAGGCCACAACTAAAAAGGCCACGAAGAAGGTAGCTAATAAGGCTACTACCAAAAAGTCAGCCACCAAAAAGGCTGCGACCAACAAAACCACCGCTAAATCGAGTGGGACGACCGCAAAAAAGGTGTCGACTACGAAGAAGGCTCGCCCTCAAAAGAAGGCCTCTGAGAAACCCTCAGTTCCCTCCCTTTCCGAGATCGTTAAGTCACCGGTCACAGCTCCCATTGCGATCAATCCTTTGGCTCCGGACGCCCCCGTTGAGGATCGATTTGAAGATGAGTTTGAGGACATCGACACTGAATCCAATCCGGTTCGAGGCGGATTTGTTGAGCCTGTCGAAGGGGAAGAGGATCCCGTAGCCGAGAGTTCCTTTGAGGACCTTGATGCCGACGACGTCTTTGATGACAAAGACGACGATGATGATGATGACGATGATGAAGAGAACTACTTCTAAGCTACCATCCTTCAGAAAAAAAAAGGGCCCTTGATAGGGGCCCTTTTTCGTTTTAGCTCGCTAGATCGCTTTTAAGGTTTAGCGGTTTTGCGGCTTAGCGTGGACGGCATACTTTTCAAACTCGCCGTACTCATGCAGTTTGTTGTAGAGAGTTTTGATGGTGATTCCCAGAGCATTGGCAGCTTGAGTCTTGTTGCCCTCAAAGTAGTTCAGTGCTTTGAGGATGTAGCGCTTCTCCAGCTCATAAAGGGTGACCGTGGGATCGTAGTCATCGGTTACGATCTTCATCTCAGGGTTGAGGATGTTCTCCGGAAGGTCCCCTGGCATGATCGTGTGGCCGTCAGCTAGAATCTGTAATCTCTCGCAGACGTTCTGAAGCTCACGGATGTTTCCTGGCCAGTCGTACTTCATCAGAATTTTCAAGGCCTCATCGCTCATCTGGCGCCCGCGGTTTAAAACTCTGCTAGAGCCTGTGGCTAGGAAATGATCCACCAGGAGGGTCACATCTTCCTTGCGCCGTCTCAAAGGAGGGGCGTTTAAGGTGATGGTGTTGATGCGGTAGTAAAGGTCTTCTCTAAAGTTGCCCTTAAGAACTTCAGAATCGAGCTCGCGGTTGGTGGCGCTAATCAGGCGGATGTCGACCTTGATGGGGTCTTTTCCACCGACGCGGTAGATCTCACCTTCCTGGATAAAGCGCAAAAGCTTGGCCTGGATTCCAGGGCTGAGCTCACCGATTTCATCTAAAAAGAGTGTGCCACCGGTGGCGGCCTCGGCCAGACCGATCTTTTTGGCGTAGGCACCGGTGAAGGCACCTTTTTCGTGACCAAACAGCTCACTCTCAAGCAGGGTCTCTCTCAGAGCTCCGCAGTTGATAGCGACAAAAGGCTTGTTGCGCCTTTGGCTGCGGTCGTGAATGGCTCTTGCGATCAGCTCCTTGCCCGTTCCACTCTCGCCAAGGATCAGCACCGTGACGTTGGACGGGGCGACCCGGTCCACCATCTTCATGAGCTGTTTCATCACCTCGGACTTGTATATAATGGGACTGCTGTCCGCCTTGGTGCCCTGATTAAAATTGAAGGACGGCTGTCCCGGTAAAATGGACGAATTCTCAGTTTGTGACATAACGCACCACCTATAAAATCTTTCTGAGCGCCTCAAAATGGGACGCAGCATTATGACGCGTAAGCTAACAGAACATTGAAATTGGTGCAAGAAATTTTTTGCATCGCTTAAAATTCCTTCAAAGGGGGTCTAATTGCAGCCTGGTGATTTAGCGTCTGTGAGCCTGGGTGATTTGGTCGCTAAGTACCTTAATTTCCAGATGAAATCAGGCATTTTGAGCCCCTTAACTGTCCGTGCCTATGCGTTGGATCTCCGGCAAGCTTTTAGGCTCGACGTCCATGGGGATCTTGAATTTTCTTCGCTTCCTGAGATGAGGTTTACCCCTAAGAGGGGCGCAAAGCCTAGCCCTATCTGGCCAATTGATGCGCAGCTCCTCAGGGCGAGCCTCACCCAGGCCCAGAAAAGATGGGGCCAGCTGCAACCTGCCACACGTCACCGCAAGACGGCCACTCTTAAGTCTTTTTGTTTATGGCTCTATGAAAACGACCTGACCTCCACGAATCTGGGGCATGGGCTGTACTTTCCTAAAGTCCCTAAGAAGCTGCCTGGCTTTTTATCCCTAGATGAGATGATGAGCCTTTTGGCCCATCTTCAAAAGAATGCGGACCAAGACCGTCGCCCTCTGGCCCTTACTCTGCTGCTTTACGGGGGAGGCCTTCGGATCAGCGAGGCCCTGAGCCTGAGCTCCCAAGATATCGACCCCTTGGAAAAACGAATTTTAGTGAGGGGCAAAAGGCAAAAGTCGCGCTGGGTGCCCCTTCCACCTAAGGTCTTTAAGGAGCTTGAGCGGCTCAAAGCAGCTGCTGAGCCTGATGGGGGACTTTGGGGAGATTTGTCCCAGCGAAAAGCCTATGAATGGATTCGCTCTGCTGGCCGGGCGGCGGGACTGCTTCGGCCGATTCACCCCCATAGCTTGCGCCATAGCTACGCCACTCACCTTTTGGCCAGCGGAAGTGATTTGCGCACGCTGCAGGAGCTGTTGGGTCACGCCAACCTGGGAGCCACGGAGCGATACACTCACCTCTCTGTGGACCAGCTAGCCACCACCTTAGAACAGTGTCATCCTATGGGCCGCAGCCTCAAAAAGGGAGGGTGAGCCAGATGCGCTCTAGAAAAGTGGTGTTTTTAGATCGAGACGGGACGCTTATCATCGATAAGCACTACCTAAGGGACCCTAGCCTGATCACCTATCTGCCGACCACCTTTGCGGCTCTTAGCCTTTTGCACGAGCAGGGATTTGAGTTCGTGATTGTTACGAATCAATCGGGTGTGGCCAAAGGCCTGATCACCTTAGATGAGCTTGAGGCCATCCATCTTAAAATGAGACAGGACTTTTCAGATCATAAGGTGCCGCTGCTTCACATTGCCTACTGCGCTGCGGATTCAGATTCTGAGGACCCGCGGCGTAAGCCCCAACCGGGGATGATCCTTGAGTCCCTTAAGGAATATAACATCTCCCCTGAGCACTCGTGGATGATCGGCGATAAGAAGGCGGACGTAGACGCCGGCCTAAGGGCCAAGGTCCGCCCCGTCTTTTTAAGCACCGGCAAAGAGCCCCCGCCCCCTGGCATTCCCTATTATAAGACGCTTATGGATGCAGCCGTTCACATCTTGAAGGTGGACCACATCTCAAATTGAGAGATCGCCCCCCCGGACCTTGAGAGAATTCTTTCTAAAACCGATTTAATAAGGACAAGGGGAACGTCTATGAGGATGGGTGCGAGATATCTGGCTTGCTGTGTGCTTTTGGCTATAACTCTACCGCTCCAAGCGGAGGCTTCTACGTGCGGCACCTTCAGCCATGTGGAAGGTGATGCCAAGTTTGTGAGCGACTCTGAA
>CAYRIE010000010.1:0-18079 GCA_964424215.1 uncultured Pseudobdellovibrionaceae bacterium | reverse complement strand
GCCCGAGCCATTTGCTGCAGAACCCGAGATGTGGCGTCAAAGGGGCAATCGTAACCTTGGCAGATCTCTTTGACCGTAGTCAGATCCCCTTGATTTTTTTCACTCATGTACTTCAAAGCCATGAGGGCGTATTCCAGTTTGCGATTGATCTTATTCATGTGTAATACCTAACTCACAAGTCTTGACGACCGTCTCTTTCTCAGCGGGAAGAGGTTGAAAACTAGGTGAAAACCCTAATCACGTCAAAGGAAATAGGGCAGAAAAAGACTTATTTCAAACCTTAGCACAAACGGATGTGTTTTGCTTAATTGAAATACTTACAGACACTTAGGTGAGTTGTGGATGGCATAAAATATCTCCTGAAAGTTTCGGCACCCGTCCTACTGCTGGTATTGGTGGCCGTATTTGCCGTGAGAGGCTGTAGCCTCACCCAGAGCTATGCACCGCACCTGCACCCCATCTACGCGCTGGAGCGGCCCTGGGCCCTGATTGAGACTCCGGCGGGCGAAACTCCAGACATCCAGTCAGCAGCAGACGTGCCTCTTTGGACCTTAACACCGGAAAATTTGGAATCCATAGACCTGGCCGTCTTGGGCAGCTTTCATGAGGAAGGCGGCCCCCTGGCCCTTTTCCTTCCTGAAAACTACCCGGGTTTTTCAGATCAACTCATCACCTCGATAAAAGAGCTTGGCTGGGAGGATCGCATGATCTTTTTCAGCCCCCACGATGGGCTGTTACGCGACCTGCGCGCCGACTTGCCTGGAGCCCTCTATAGTATGGGCCAGGGGGACACCACCCAGCTCTTTATGCTTCACGCTCTTTTTCTTGAGCCGGCCGCCAAACTCTCAGCGGATTACCTCGTGGCCCAGCCCACCTTTCTGGGTGCTGGAGGGGTGCTGCCCCCTCGCCTCTTAAAAGAGCTTCACCGACGCAAAAAAGCTCTGGTGATCGACCTAAGAGAGTCGAGCGATTTTGACTTTAGTGGCCTCCTAGCCGATGGCTACCTGATCCGTTTAGGGTCGACCCACCTTAAGAAGTTGCGAGTGTTGAGAGCAAAAGAAGGTGGACAGGAGATCTGGTAGGTTTTAGCCTTTAACAATGCTTACACCTCTGATTTTTCAAAACGCGTGGGCCCAAGAAGTTTCCGACATCGCCATAGAGTCCAACCTCCTGCAAGACATCATGAAGGCAGGCTTGGCTGTTCAGCTCCTGCTGCTCGGCTTGATCGTTATGTCTATCCTTTCTTGGGGAATTATCTTCCTAAAAAACCAACAGATGAAGCGCTCCACGGAGAGCGATCACAAATTTGAAGATCGCTTCTGGAAGTCCAAATCCTTGCAGGACGTTTATGAGCTGCTCGATGATTATCCCGACTCGCCTCTTACGAGAGTGTTTCGAAGTGGCTACAACGAACTTATGAAAATTCTGGAACTCAGGTCCGAGGGTGACGAGGCCAAGGGATCATCAGTAGACAACTTGGAGCGCGCTTTGCGCAAGGCTTCCGACACCGAGCTGGCTCGCTATGAGCACCGTCTGGGTATCTTAGCTACCACGGGCAGTACGGCCCCCTTTATAGGTCTGTTGGGAACGGTTATTGGAATCATGAACTCCTTTGCCGACATTTACCGCGCAGGCTCAGCAAGTTTGGCAACGGTTGCCCCAGGCATCTCAGAAGCTCTTTTTGCGACGGCTGTGGGTCTGTTTGCAGCCATCCCAGCTGTGATGTTTTTCAACTACTTCATCTCTAAGGTGCGCCGGGCGGAGATCCGCATGGGCAACTTTAGCGCCGATTTCTTGAATATGGCGCGCAGAAACTTTTTGAAGGACTGATCTCTCATGGCAATGAGCAACGGATCTGGAAAATCTCGCATGGCTATGTCCGAGATCAACGTAACACCACTTGTGGACGTTATGTTGGTGCTGCTTATTATCTTTATGGTCACAGCTCCGATGATGCAGCAGGGACTTGAAGTGGAGCTTCCAGAAACTTCGGCCTCCGGAATGGAGACCACTGAAGAGCCACTCATGGTGGTCATCAATAAGAGCTCGGAGATATTTATTGCAGACCAACGCGTCCCCGTCCAGGAGCTGCAGCGTCGACTACGGGCCATTTTTCAGACCCGTGACAACAAACAAGTCTATTTGCAGGCTGACAAAACCGTCGCCTATGGCGCGGTCGCCGAGGCTATGGGAGAGATTCGCGCAGCTGGCATCCTTAACATTAGCCTGGTGACGCTACCGAAGTGAGACACGAGCACAAGGGCCCCAAAGAAGAACTTCCCAAAGCCCTGATCTACTCCGTCGTCGCTCACGGCGTGGTGCTTCTTCTTCTCGTAGTACGCGTAGTGATCTTTCCCTCTGAGCCGCTCGTTCATCAGCAAACCATTCGTGTGGATATGGTGGGTCTGCCCGACCGTATATCGGGAAATCCTCCGCCAGCGGCTGCGCGTCCCGAGCCCAAACCTGCTCCAGCTCCTACACCCAAACCCCCACCGCCGCCTCAGCCCGCACCCAAACCAGAGCCCACTCCCCCGCCGCCTAAAAAAGAGCCGGCTCCGGCGCCCAAGCCCGACGTTCGCCAATCTCAACAAGCGGCCCTCGATCGACTGGCAGAAATCGAACGCAGGCAGCAAGCGGCCAGATCTGGCCCCATCGTCGAAACGCGGGAGACGGAAACTCAGTACCGAGGCAATATCATCTCCCCTGGCACAAGTTTGACGGGAGTGGATCAAATACAACATGAAAATTATTTGGGTGATGTGCACGCTCACGTGATGAAAAACTGGAACCTTCCGCAGTGGTTGGTTGAGGCTGGCTATAGGGCTAGAGTTGTTGTGCTGCTAGATCCTCGCGGCTTTGTGACCAAGATCAGTTTCATTGAGCGGGCTGATAATGATATATTTAATCAGAAAGTGGTCGAGTCCATTCAAACTGCCTCACCCTTTCCTGCTCCACCTCGAAAATTTGAAGCTATTTTTGCCACACAAGGGCTTGAGCTTCGATTCCCTGAATAAGAGGAGATTCCTATGTTGTCCTTGATCTATCGCAATGTCTTAGCCTGTGCCATCGCCCTGCTTCTGCCGGCGGTAGCCTTCTCTCAGAGCAGCTTGTACATCAACGTTGGCGCTGCCAGCGTTAAGAAAAGTAAGCTGGCTCTGCCTGAATTTCAGAATATTGGTAGCGACAACTCAGCTACGAGCTTGCGCCTGGGAAAAGAAATCCACAGCACGATATTCTTTAACTTCAGTATTAGCTCTCTCTTTGACTTTATATCTAGCGATGCCTTCTTAGAAGACGTCAGCAAAGTGGGGCCAAAGCCCAAGCCAGCTGATCCTCGCGGCTTCTCCTATGATTCATGGAGCCAGATCGGTACAGAGTTCTTGATTCGAGGAAGTTACCGCGTCACCGCAGGTAAGCTCCACTTTGACGGCTATGTTTATTACGTCCCCCGGCGGGAGGTTATCTTAGCAAAAAATTATGAGGGCTCTCCCGCACAGGCCCGCACGATAGCCCACAGGTTCAGTGGCGACGTCATCGAGCGGCTCACCGGCAAAAAAGGCATCTTTGAAACTAAGATCGCCGTCGTAAGATCCACCACCCAAGGACAAAAAGAGCTTTTCGTGATGGATTGGGACGGAAAGAACTCTGCGCCTGTTACTTCACATCAATCCATCGTGGTCACTCCGAGCTGGGCTCCCAATGGACAGCTGCTAGCGTACTCCGCCTTTGTCATTCACAAAAAGACGGGACGACGAAACGCTGACCTGTTCACCTACAACACGGCTACCAAACAACGCAAACTGGTTTCTTACCGAACGGGCATCAATTCGGCCGCAGCTTTTTTCCCCAATATGAGTGGTTTCATCATGCGGGTTTCCAACAACGGCACCTCAGATCTTTTCCACATGAACATGGATGGCAAGCTGGTCAAAACCCTCACGCAGGGGCCTAACGGTGCTATGAACGTTGAGCCAGCTATCAGTCCCGACGGCCGGAAAGTGGTCTTCTCATCGGACCGCACGGGTAGACCTATGCTCTGGTCGATGAACGTAGATGGGACGGGCCTAGAGCGCCTCACTTTTGCGGGCAGATACAACTCCTCTCCAGCTTGGTCACCCGACGGCAGCAAGGTCGCCTTTGCCAGCCAGGATGAGGGTAAGTTCGACATATTCACGATCGATATGACGGGGCCCTCCAAAGGTAAACTCACCCGGATCACTTCAGCCCGGATGGAAAATGGCGGTGGATGGAGCCAGAATGAATTCCCGAGCTTTTCACCCGACGGTCGCCATATTCTTTTTGTCAGCAACCGCAGCGGCAGAAACCAGCTTTATATCACGGACCTTCAGGGACAAAACGAACGCAGGATCACCTTTGACTCCCACGACTACTTCTCTCCTGTCTGGTCTCCCTATTTGAAATGATCCGGTAAAGGCGCGGCGTCTCACTTTGAGACGCCTTTCCTAGCTTTAGGCCAGATCTCAGCCCCGTCCTTAAATCGCCCCCACCAAAGACCGATAAAATCAGCATGAATCGGTCTCACTTTTTAATAATCATCGCAGCGCTCCTGGTGATGCCCCTCTGGGCGCAAGCTCAAGAGGTTCAGATCGAGCCCCCAACAGAGGAGAGCCTCCTTGATGCTCCTCCAGATGAGTACACACCTCCGGCACCTTTCACCCAAGTTTACCGTGATGACCTTTTTGCCATGATCACAACCTCTGAGGGGGTGATGAAATTTCGTCTCGTCGGCAGAGATAGCCCGACCAATGTGATCAACTTCGTCAATCTTGCAAGGGGCGCTAAGGAATTCGTGAATCTTACGGGCGCGCGCGTTTTCCGAAGATTTTATGACGGCCTCACCTTCCACAAAGTTCTTAGAGACTTTGTCATCCAAGGCGGATGTCCTCGCGGAGACGGCACAGGTGGACCAGGGTTTCAGACTCCAGATGAGCTCAACCCGCGCTTGAGGCTGGATGAGCCGGGTGTGCTTGGCATAGCCAACTATGGGGACAACACCAACGGCAGCCAATTCTTTGTAACGACCGGATATCATTCCTCTCTCAATGAGAAGTACACGGTGATTGGGCGGCTGGTCGAAGGCTGGCAGGTTCTGCAACGAATCAACCGAAGAACCGTCAACGGCATGGCTCGCCCGGTCTACCCCGTGGTCATCGAGCGCATTGACATTCTCGCAGGCGAGGAAATCATTTAGTCATTTGCCCCACTTCTGGGTATAAGGTAGCTCGGGAGTCCTATTGGTGATTGAAAATCTGGACCATCAACTCTTCAGGTTCATCAACCAGGGTCTAAGCAATCCTGTTTTTGACGTGGTTATGCCTTTTGTTTCAGAACTTCACGAGGGCTGGGCGGGAGCCATAAGCCTTGCGCTGATCTTGGGATTAGTTGGGTTCAAGATGCGGCGCCGAGCTGGCTGGGTGATCTTCGGTCTGATTGTGGCGGTCGGCAGCGCTGACGCTCTGGCGTACCGGCTTATCAAGCCGAGTGTGGAGCGGCTGCGGCCCGCCTTTGTCCTGGAAGATGTCCAGCTCAGAGTGCCAAGTCACTCTGGCTTTTCTTTTCCCTCCAATCACGCAACCAACACCTTTGCTGGCGCCATGCTCCTTGGTTTAGTTCTCCCGAAGGCTGCGGCCTTGCTGTTAAGTTATGCAGCTCTGGTGAGCTTTAGCAGAGTGTATGTTGGCGTTCATTTCCCGCTGGATGTTTTCGCAGGAGCCCTCCTTGGCACCCTTTTGGGCGCGGGAGTTTACCTTCTTCTAAAACGGCGGCTCTCGCCCAGGAAGGAACTTCCGTGAGGGTGCTGGTCACAGGAGGCACAGGATTTATTGGCGGCTGGCTCGTTCGAGCCCTCCATAAAGCGGGCCATGATGTGGTTCTTCTTTACCGTGGAACCCAGGCTCTGGAGGAGCTTGCGCCCTTTGTTAGGTATGGTGTTCAAGGAGATGTCACCCAGCCTGACACCTTAAAAGAAGCTCTCACAGGTGCCGACGCCGTTTACCACTTGGCAGGGGTGGTGGGCTATGACCCAAGGGAGCGAGGCCTGATGGAGAGGGTCAATGTTCAGGGTACACAGAATGTGGTCGATGCTGCCCTCAAGGCGAATGTGCAGCGCTTCGTTCATTTAAGTTCTGTGGTAGCCGTTGGCGCATCCTTTGATAAATCGGTTTTAAATGAAGGCAGCCCCTACAATCTGAGCCACCTCAACATGGGTTACTTTGAAACCAAGCGCCAGGCTGAAGAGATCGTTCTTAGGGCCGTTAAAGAGCACGGACTTCCAGCGCTTTGCTTAAATCCTGCCACGGTCTACGGTTCAGGGGACGCGCTTAAAGGTAGCCGCAAGATGCAAGTCAAGGTGGCCAGGGGAGAGCTTTCGGTTTATCCACCCGGCGGAGTGAACATCGTGCACATCCAAGATGTGATCGATTGCCTTCTTAAGGCGCTTCAATACGGACAGATCGGCGAAAGGTACATCCTCGCTGGTGAAAATCTTCTTCTCAAAGATGTCTTTGAGCGCATTGCTAAAATTGCCGGTGCTCGCCCTCCCAGGCGAAAGATCCCCAAGACAGCTATGCTGGCCCTTGGGCAGCTCGGAGATCTTATGAATCGCTGCGGGCTAAAAGGTCCCCTCACTTCGGAAAATGCGTGGGCCGCTTGCCTTTACCATTGGTTTGACTCCAGCAAGGCTCAAGAGACCTTTGGCTTTCAGCCTCGGAGCGCTGACCTTGCACTTTTAGAGAGCGTAAACTGGATGAAAGAACATGGCCTCCTTAAAAAGTAGACGATCTTACAAGGTTCTACTGGCTTTAGTTGGCGGCCTGAGCGCCCTAGCGATTGCAATAAGTCTGTACTTGGGGGGCGTCATCTTCGTCCTTGAGAAAACAAACATCGATATTACGGAGTGCTTTACAAGCTCATGGCACAAAGTGGACGTTTGCTCCAAGAGCCCAAACTACGTCTCCCTTAACACCCTCCCAGATCACCTGAAGTGGGCTGTGCTTTTGGCCGAGGACGCATCCTTTTATCAACATTCCGGTTTCGATTGGTTCGAGATCCAAAAAAGCATCGACGCCAACCTTGAAAAGCGCGCCTACGTGCGGGGTGGATCCACTATCACACAGCAGCTGGCCAAAAATGCTTTCTTAAGCGGTAAGAAATCTATTTTAAGAAAACTCAAAGAGGCCTACCTCACTCAGAAACTAGAAAAGTCTTTCAAAAAAAACCAGATCTTGGAGGCTTACGTCAACGTTGTTGAGCTAGGCGAGGGTGTCTTCGGGTTTGGCTCTGCCTCTTGGCACTACTTTCAGCGGCACGTTAGTCAGCTGAGTCCCACTCAGTCAGCCTTTTTGGCGAGCCTACTCCCCAGTCCTCGCACCTATCAGTCCTACCTCTATAAGAACAGCAGCCTTCATCCGGCGCAGATGGACCGAGTTCGACGCATTGTGAACCTTCTGATCCGTCATCAGAAAATCCCAGACAGCTACCAAGACGTTATGGCTGACAGGGAAGCCTTTGGCTTTTGGCCGTCTTTTATTATTTGGCCCTCAGATGATCTGCTCCATAGACCCATCTTGGAGGCCAACCCCTTTGAGATCGTGGATTTTGAGGATTCAGATATCGGGCTAAACGAAGAGCCTTCTGCGGACCCGCTGGACAGCCCAATTGGTGAAGAAGACAGCCAGCAGCAAGAGGACACCCAGGTTAACTAAAATCTCTGGATTGAGATTTTCAGCAAGCAAGTACCTGCTCGCCTTCACAGCGTGAGTGAGTGGAAACACGTAGGCCAGCCTAGCAACTCCCAGAGGGAGCTCATCCAGTGGAAAGTAAGTGCCGCTAAAAAGCGTCATTGGAATGATCAAGCCTGACTGAGCATAAATAAAAAAGTCCAACCGCCGCACAGCCGTGGTGAGCAGGAGTCCAAAGGCGGCTGCAACCCAGGACATCATAAGTACCACTGCCAAAACCGGGAGCATCCACCAGGACTGCACCAGACCCAGGAGTGAAGAGACAGCGACCACGCCCAGAACACCGAAAAACCCTTTGGCCGTAGCCCAGCTGATCTCTCCTAAGGAAACCTCATCAGGGCGGATGGGTGTTAGCATATAGGTGCTGAAGGTGTGCTGATGAAACATCCGGGTGAATGAGCCATAGGTAGCTTCAAAGAACGACACCACCATCCCAGTCATGCAAAGCAGAGCCGGAAAGAAAAACTCCAGATACGACTGCCCGCGAATGTCACCCACGAAGTGACCAAGACCCTTGCCAATTGCCAGTAAGTACAGCACAGGCTCAAAAACAATCCAAAACAAAGTGATCCACAGTGTGTATCTGAAGTACTTAAGATTTCTCCGAAAGACATGACTAACACCGAGCCCACCTTGAGGAAAAGTTGTCAGGTCCGTCAGCAGGTTTTTCATAAAGTTGCTCTCTCACTTTCTTGTCTGACGCTTTCAACAGGCGAATCAGAGAGCTTAAAATAAACGTCTTCCAAGGTGCCTTTGCGGATGATCAAAGAGTCAACGTGGAGCTTTGAAAAGTCATCCCGCAAAGTCTCTGCGTTGACGTTGTACACCCTGAGGCCGGTTTTAAAAGTTTGCAGGTCAAAGCGGTCTCTGAGCTGGGAGTGAAAGTATCTGACCTCATGTTCTTTGCAGGTTAGCTCAACCACGTCCTGGCCCACATTCTTATCGATGAGCTCTTTGGGAGTTCCCGAGGCCAAAATTTCCCCTGAATTTAAAATGGCGACGCGGTCACACAGACGCTGGGCCTCCACAAGATCGTGGGTTGCAACCACCGAGCTCACCTTTTGCTCTGTTTGCAGCTCCTTGAGAAATTCCCAGGTGAGCTGACGTGCAGAAGAGTCCAGCCCACTCGTGGGCTCATCCAGTAGCAGAAGCCGGGGATGGGGCACCAGTGCGCGCGCCAAAAGAGCCAATCTGGCCACACCGGCGCTCAAATCTCGCACCATCTGGTGGGCCACCGGCTCAATTCTGAGTCTTCGAAGAACAGTCAGGCTGCGGCCCCTCGACTCAGCAGAGCTGAGCCCGAACCACTGCCCGAACAAAATCAGGTTATCTAAAACTGTAAAATCAGGATCTAGGCCACCTTCTTGAGGCAACACTCCAATGAGGCTTTTAAGCTGATAGCGCGAGGTCTTCATATTGAGACCACAGGCGAAGATATCGCCCAACTGCAGGGGGGATACCCCGTAGAGCGTGCGCATGAGAGAAGACTTTCCCGATCCGTCCGGCCCCACCAGGCCGAAACACTCCCCTTCTTTAACTTCAAAACTGATCTGTTGGACAGCCCGCACAGCGCCATAGGCTTTAGAGAGCCCGCGCACTTCCAGCGCTAAGCCATCGGTCATTACCTTTTCCTTTTATGGGGGTTAAGCTCTCGGCACCTCAATCGAATCGCCTTCGGAGTGACCTCAATCACCTCCTCGGTTTTGATCCACTCAAGAGCTGCCTCGACATTTAACGAACGCACCGTAGTCAGCTTAATGGCATCGTCGGTTCCGGAGGCCCTGACGTTGGTCAGTTTCTTTTCACGTGAAACGTTCACGATCAAATCGTTCTCCTTGGCGTGTTCACCCACGATCATGCCCTCGTAACAATCTGTTCCGGCATCAATCATAATTCTGCCACGTTCCTCCAGATTGTAAAGCGCATAGGCTGTGGCCACACCGATACGATCGGCAATCAGAGCGCCCGTGGAGCGCTCTTTAAGTGGACCTTTGTAGGGCTCGTAACCTGCAAACTCCGTGTTCAGAAGTCCCGTTCCTCGGGTGTCCGTCATGAACTCTGAGCGATATCCAATCAAGCCGCGCGATGGAATTTTAAATTCCAGCCGCATGCGGCCGCCGACCAGATTCATCTGGGTCATAATACCTTTGCGAGTGCCCATCTTTTCGGTGACAACACCTACATAGTCCTCAGGCACATCCACTGTCGCCATCTCCATGGGCTCAGTCTCCACCCCATCTTCCATCTTGAGCACCACTTGCGGCTTGCCCACTAACAGTTCGTAGCCCTCACGGCGCATCTGCTCCACCAGGACGGCTATCTGCAGTTCGCCGCGGCCATAAAGCTTCCAAGCCTCGTTTCGATCTGTTTTTTCAAGGCGCAGCGCCACGTTGTGAAGCAACTCTTTTTCCAAGCGCTCAAGGATTTTGCGTGAGGTTACGTTTTTTCCATCCTTACCAGCAAAGGGCCCGTCGTTGACCGCAATGAGAACTCCCACCGTGGGCTCATCAACGCGAAGTCTAGGGAGGGGCTCACTAACACTAATGTCAGCCAAGGTGTCACCAATGGTCACCTCCTCTAGCCCAGCCACAATGGCGATATCCCCAGCAGCCACCTTCTGAACGGGAACTTGCTGAGTGCCCTCGTAGCGAAACAGTGCGCTCACTTTGAGGCGTTTTTTTCCGCTCTCTTGAAAGGCGTTGTACTCTTTTCCGACTTGAACCTCACCGCTGAAAACTCGGCCGATGCACAGACGCCCCACGTAGTCGTTGTAGCCGATGTTGGTAACAAGAAGCCTCAGGGGGCCTTCCGCCTCCACTCGGGGCGGAGGAAGATAATCGGTGATCAAATCATAGAGCACGGAG
The DNA here is from genome assembly GCA_964424215.1 of uncultured Pseudobdellovibrionaceae bacterium. GTDB lineage: Bacteria > Bdellovibrionota > Bdellovibrionia > Bdellovibrionales > JAGQZY01 > CAYRIE01. Next base: position 7,455 of record CAYRIE010000010.1, on the reverse strand, counting down.
AGGTCTTCGGTCTTTACATCAGGATCACGGGTAGCCCAGCCGTCTTTTCCAACTGCAAACACCGTCGGAAACTCTGCCTGCTGTTCGTTGGCGCCCAGGTCGTAAAATAATTCCAGGATTTCGTTCTCTACTTCGCGAACCCGGGCATCAGAGCGATCAATCTTGTTGATGCACACGATGATTTTAAGGTCTTGCTCTAGAGCTTTTTTCAGAACGTAGCGTGTTTGCGGAAGTGGGCCTTCACTTGAATCCACCAGCAGAATCGCACCGTCCACCATGTTAAGGATACGCTCCACCTCAGCTCCGAAGTCTGAGTGGCCGGGAGTGTCCACAATGTTGACCCGGTAGTCTTTGTACTCAAAGGATGCGTTCTTGGCGGAGATGGTGATGCCGCGCTCTCTTTCCAAGTCCATGGAATCCATAACTCGATCTTCAACAGCCTGATGCTTTTGAAAGGTGCCGCTCTGTCTGAGCAGACCGTCGACGAGAGTTGTCTTGCCATGATCGACGTGGGCAATGATGGCGAGGTTTCTAATTTTTGAGATAGGGAATTGTTTATCCATGACCGCCCATGAGAAAAGGTTCGTGACTCGTGTCAGCTTGTTTATATTCTTGGTATCTGAGGAAGTACTCTAAAGTACGCTCTATCACTTCCTCAATTGATTTTGACTGGAAGATTTCTTTTCTGAAGGCCGAGGATTCTGGAAGGCCTGAGGAGAACCAAGAGCCAAATTTCTTGAGTTGGAGGAGGGCTACACGGTCTCCTGCTTGCGCACGGTAGAGCTCCTGGAGGCGTTTAAACACGAAGGTATAATCACGCCGCTCGTCAAAGTCCTCACCCTTTAATTTGGCCAACGCCTCTCGGAAGATCCAGGGATTTTTAAGACAGCCCCGCCCGATCATCACTCCAGCACAGCCCGACTCCTTGAACCGTGTGATGGCTAGGTCAGAGCTGGTCACATCGCCATTACCCAAGATGGGCAGAGTGGTTGAGCTGGCCACTTCTTGAATGTACTGCCAGTCGGCTTTGCCGCTGTATCCAGCACTTCGGGTTCGCCCGTGAATCGCGACCCACAACACACCCTCTTCTTGGGCGATTTTAACAATCTCAGCGGTGTTGCGGCTGTTTTCGCACCATCCTGTACGCACCTTGATCGTTAAGGGGATGCTCAGGCGCTTTTTGACAGCACTGAGCATCTGCGCCAGCCTTAGGGGGTCCTTAAGGAGGGCGGAACCTGCCCCCTTTGAGACCACCTTTTTGACCGGGCACCCTAGATTGATATCGATAAAGTCGGCTCCGAACTCTTCCATTCGGACCGCTCCGTCGGCCAGGGCCTCCGGGGTTTCACCAAAGAGCTGAACGCCGTAGGGGCGCTGCTTTTCTTCAAAGGCTGCCAGCTCCAAGGTCCTCTCACTTCCGAACAGAAGCCCGTTGGCTGAAATTAGCTCCGATACCACGACGGAGGTGCCCATTTCGGTCATAAAGGACCTAAAGGCACAGTCCGTGATGCCGGCCATGGGGGCCAGCACAAACGGGTTCTCTTGAAGGCGTTTGAGTAGTTGTTCTTCTCGGCGAACCATAAAATTCCAGTCTTAGCGAAGAGCTTTCTTACGCTTACTGGCTCGCCATGTCAAAAGAATGGTGGTCAGGGAGGGAATCGAACCCCCGACACGAGGATTTTCAGTCCTCTGCTCTACCGACTGAGCTACCTGACCGGTCTGGCGAAACGCATGATTTACCTTCGGGCTCACAGCCTTGTCAAAGAATTCTTAGCCCAAGGCTTGCTGAAGATCGGCCACAAGATCGGAAAGATCTTCAACTCCGACACTCAACCGGATCAAGCTGTCACTCACTCCCAGCTTCTGGCGCTGCTCTGCCGGAACACTGGCATGTGTCATAATGGCAGGGTGCTCAATCAACGACTCCACGCCACCTAAGCTTTCAGCAAGGGAGAAGATTTTAACCTTTTCTAAAAACGTTCTCGCCTCGGCAAGGCCACCTTTGAGGTAGAAGGTGAGCATGCCGCCAAAACCGCTCATTTGCTCTCGGGCCAGGCCATGCTGCGGGTGGGAGGCAAGGCCCGGATAAATCACGCTCTCAACCTTGGAGTGTCCCTCTAGAAAACTGGCGATCTCTAAGGCGTTCTCTTCATGGGCCTTCATGCGAAGAGGCAGGGTCTTTAGAGACCTTAATCCCATAAACGCATCGAAACTTGAACCAGAGGTGCCCATGGAGTTGCTTAAAAAGGCCAGTCTTTCAGCAAGCTCGGCGCGCTTAACCACCACTGCTCCACCGACCAGGTCACTGTGACCGAAGATGTATTTGGTAGTGGAATGAACCACCATATCTGCACCTAGCTCCAAGGGCCGCTGAAAGTAGGGGCTCATGAAGGTGTTGTCCACGGCGGTGAGAATGCCCCGCTCGCGTGCCATCGAAGTGATTTTTTCTAACGGAACGAGCTTTAGCATGGGATTAGAAGGCGTCTCGATCCAGAGCAACTTGGTATTGTCCTTCACCGCGCTTTTGAAGTTTTCAGGGTCGCGAAGGTCCACAAAAGAAAACTCAATACCAAACTCAGTCATGACCCGTTGAAAAAGCCGAAAGGTACCCCCATACATATCGTCACAGCTGATGACATGGTCGCCAGCCTTCAGCATATGCAAGATGGTGGTGGTCGCTCCACACCCTGAGCTGAAGGCAAACCCAGCCGTGCCGCTTTCAAGGCTCGCTAGGCAATCTTCGAAAGCCTTGCGCGTGGGATTGCTGGTGCGAGAGTACTCATATCCCTTATGTTCACCCGGTGAGCTTTGCACGAAGGTGCTCGACAGATAAAGAGGAGTCATAATAGCACCAGTGGTGGGGTCAGGACTTTGGCCCGCATGGATAGCACGTGTTTTAAAGCCGAGTGAATCTTTCATAGGCACCTTCCCTTTTATGAAGTAGCGCGGCCCAGATAATCGAGCAGGTCGATCTTTGTAAGGATATGAACCTGGTCCTGATCACCTTTCACGAGGGCCACAAAACCCTTTTGGAAATGTTCAGCTAGCCGCTGTAAATCATCTGTTCGCTCCACCCATACCACAGAACCTTGAATCAAGTGCAAAATGGGCTCGCTTGGTTTGAGCTGGCCTGTGGCCAGGGGCAAAAGCAGGTCGGTTTCATCAAGGACTCCCACCAGCGACTCTCCACTGAAAATCGGAAGCTGGGAGATCCCGTGTTTCTTTAGCTTTTCTACGGCGCCCAGGACCGAATCACCCACATCCCCCGTGATCATTTCCTGATAGGGCCGGGTGGCAATCAGATCGCCCACATTCTTTTCTTTGAGGGGCGAGGGAAGAAAGTCATTCTCTTTCATCCAGTTGTCGTTAAAGGCTTTACTCATATAGGCCCGGCCGCTATCGGGCATCATCACTAAAATCCGCTTGGGATCCGTAAAGTTCTTTTCTGCATATTTGATAGCTCCCACCAGCGCCATAGCCGATGAGGGACCAACACAGATGCCCTCCTTGTAAACGATCTCGCGGGTCATCAGGAAAGATTCCTTGTCGCTGACCTGAACGAAGCCATCCATCACGTCAAGGTGGACGTTGTCGGGCAACATATCCTCGCCCACACCCTCGACCTTATATGCTTTGGGCGGGTTCACTACCTTCTTGTGATAGAACAAATCGTAGAGAATGCTCCCCTCAGGATCGGGGCAGACGATTTGAACGTTGGGGTTTTTTTCTTTCAAGAATTTTCCAACACCCGACACGGTACCACCGGTTCCCGCGCCCGCAAAGAAAGCGTCAATTTCACCTGACATCTGCTGCCAGATTTCGGGTCCCGTAATTTCATAGTGCGCCCGGGGATTGTCAGGGTTGTGAAACTGGTTCGTTAGAAACGATCCCGGAGTGATCTCCACTAGCTTTTTTGCCGTCGACAAATAGCTGCGCGGATCTTCAGGCTCTACGGCCGTAGGCGTGATCACCACCTTGGCACCAAAGGCTCTTAAGATGGCGCGCTTTTCTTCGCTGATCTTGTCCGGCATAACGAAAATGGACTTATAACCCTTCACTGCGGCCACGAGCGCAAGTCCCACTCCGGTGTTACCGGAGGTGGCCTCGATGATCGTTCCGCCTGGCTTTAAGCGCCCATCTTTCTCGGCGCTCTCAATCAGCGCTAGGGCGATGCGATCTTTCACGCTGCCACCCGGATTAAAGTACTCAAGTTTCGCAAAGTAACGATGCCGACTGTTGGTCGGAACCACACTCTTTAGCTCAACGATGGGAGTGTTACCGATAGTGTCTAATATATTGGAGTAAATTTGTGCCATATGCCTGCCTCGCTCGGCTGGCACTATAACCAGGCTCAGATTGGGTGTTCAATTAAAGTCTTTAAGCCAGGCTGATGCCGCGCCTTGCCAACTTCAGAGGAGAGCCCAGAGTAGACAAGCGCCCCCAACAGTCCACAAGTAGATGCTGAAAACGTCGAGGCGCCCCCGGCGAACTGCAGCCAGAACGGCTGAAAGACCCAGCCACCCAAAAACAAAGGCTGCGAAAAAACCCGTTATCAAATAGCTGACGCTTTGGCCGGACCAGCTCATGTCTCGCAGCTGCAACACGACCGCACCAAGGATGGCAGGAATGGCAATCAAAAAGCTAAAGAGCGCCGCGGAGTTTTTCTCCAGCTTCAGAAAAAGTCCTGCGGCAATGGTGGTTCCGGATCTGCTGATGCCAGGTGTAATGGCTAGACCCTGAAGAAGTCCAATTGTGAAAGCCTTAGCATAACTCAGTTGGGAGTTGAGCGCCGTAACGCTCACCTCACCAAAAGAGCCTGATGCCGGGACTTTGCGCGTTGCGAACAGCAAAACACCTGTTACGCAAAGAAATGCACCCACCGCTGCCAACTGATTAAAAAGGGATTCGAAATGATCCTTAAAAAGAAACCCTATCAAGCCCGTGGGCAGGCTGGCCACAAACATAAAAAGGACCAGCTGAAAGCCGGGTGACATCTTTTGGTGCCGAACCGTAGTGAAACAGTCCCCTACGATATTCCATACAACTTTCCGGTACACAACGAGCACAGAACACAGGGTGCCAAGGTGAGCCACGATATCAAAGGTCAGGTCGTGCTCGGCCAGCCCCAGAATTTTTTGAAAAATCACCAGATGGCCCGAGCTTGAAATGGGCAAAAACTCAGTCAGCCCCTGGACAATCCCTAAAAAGATGGCTTCCCAAAACGACATGACTTCCCTTCAGCTTAAAAGAAACTATCCTACGGAGAAGTACTCAAAGGAGTCAAACTCCCAGAGGACCTTATCGTCCTCCAAAAACGATCTGGATTCTCCGAATGTCGGTAGAGTAATTCCTCTCTTCGATGGCGAAGGGCCTCCAGGCACTCCTCGGGTAAGCTGTCCTCAGAGTTTTCTAGGGCCGCAACTTTGGCCCAAGTCAGTAAGCCCGCAGTAACTACGCACTCGCGCAGCCAGGCGGCCCGAAGCGCTTCCAGACTTGAGTCGTCTCCGGAAGCAGCAGCACGGGTGAACTCGTAGCAGTGGGGGTTAAAGCTTTTGGGGCGAAGGGAATTATCACACAAGAGTCCCAGGCGCCTTTGGTGCTGAAAGGCGTCCCGGAGGTTTTCGAGTGATTCCACAGAGTCGAGCTGGGATAGGAAAGCCTGCGCAGGTTTCATTCCCCACCCAAAAAAGAGCAACCAAATTGTTAAGTACTTCATTCGAAGGCCTCCATAAGTTTCATCACGAGCGGACCAAAAAGAAGCATCATCAGTGCAGGAAAGATGCACAGGATGAGGGGCCCCAGCATCCGAAGGGGAAGTGCTGCCACAAAATGCTCTAGTTCAGATTCCATAGCCCGCCTGATTTCTCTTTCAAGCTCACCGAGCGCCTCCAGAACACTTGCTCCCTCCAGTCCCTCTGCCAGCAGCCTCAAAAGGGCCTGCCGGTAAACACTTCCCGCATGGAGCAGAGCCTCCTCTCCTGAACCTCCCGCCTCACGTTCGAGCCACCACTTTCTCAGGACGGTGTGAAAGTCGCCGGCGCCATTGCCATGGATGATTTTCTTTAGAGTGACCCGCACGGACCGGCCCGCCATCAGGCCGTGACGAACTTGAAGCAAGACTGCTAAGGGCGGCGCTACACCTTCCACGATCTTTTCCTTCCCGCTAGGTGAAGACCGGCCCAGCCAATAAGCATGAGGATGAGTGATGGGAAGAAGAAGGCTTTCACGCTAGCCCACCCCACCCATGAACAAAGCAAAATCGACAAAAAGGCATAGAGGCCGAGGCATATGTAAGACTGCATTCGGGCCTGCAGCGTGGCTTGCCCCGACTTATGTCGAAAGTGTTGCATGAGTGAAAACTCATCGCGCAGGTTTTCTAGGTGCAGACACGCTAAGTGCCTCTCGCTTTCCGCACTCAGCATGGTTTTTTGGAACCGCGCCAAGATCGGAGAGTTAAAATTTGCTGCCTCATGTTGTGAAAAAGCCACAGCCTGGAGTGCATGACGAACACCACTCGAAAAATTCTCGGAGTGAGTTTTCAGCATGTGATGAGCAACGTTTGAAATGCTTCGACCAGACCTTATTTGCAGAATGAATAGGTTCAAAACGGAAATAATCTCGCTCAAAGAGTTTCGGAAGCTGCGCCTGTCATGAAACTTTTGAACTGAAACGATAACAGCAAACAAGCTACAGAGGCTCAAAGCAAGGAACCATGTTGTACGGCCGAGCAACAGAGACCAAGCAAGATGAACCGGACACCATAGGGTGACAATTATCGGCACTAACTTCTTCGTTACTTGCATCCGGTGCATGATCCGAATTGCGAACATGAACACGGACACGTTCATCGCGAAAATCAAAATGACTTGAGTCACACTCATGAATTTCTGAATGAGCAAAAAAAGTGCTCAAGTAATAATTTTTTATTGACGATCTAAGTCACAACAGTAGACTAACAATAAGAAGACTTCTTTATTAACAACGATGAACTCATCCTAGGAGGAGACACTCATGGCAAAAGCAAGAAAGAAAGCAGCAAAGAAGACTGCAGCTAAGAAAACAACTCGCAAGAAGACAACTCGCAAAGCCGCTAAAAAAGTTGCTAAGAAAGCAACTAAGAAGGCCGCTAAGAAAACTACTAAGAAGGCTACTAAAAAGGCTGCGAAGAAAACGACTCGCAAAAAAGCGACAGCTGCAAAAGCTACTCGCAAAAAGAAGTAAGTCGACTTCAGCGAAAAAATTAACCCTGGCTTCGGCCAGGGTTTTTTTTTGCCTTTTTTCGGGGCTTAAAAGAAGTAGGACATCCCGAGAGTGCCCGTCGTGGCCAGCCGCATATCCTCAACATCCGCCAACGCATTCACTTCAACAAAGACGCTCGTTCCCGACCAGGCGCCCTGATTGTGCACGTATTGAAGTCCCAAGGTGAGAGGGAGCAGTATCTCTTCAAAGGAGGGT
>CAYRIE010000009.1:5718-18244 GCA_964424215.1 uncultured Pseudobdellovibrionaceae bacterium | reverse complement strand
GCATCGGCGTTCAAAACGTTGTGCAGTTTTTAGATCAGATGAAATTCCCGCCCGCCTATGTGACCCAAAAGGCGGGGGGCTTAGGTTTCGCTCAAGCAGCTGAAGTGCTGCTTCAAAAGCGCTCAATAGCTTAGTTGTTCTTTAGATTGTTCAAAGCCGCAAAAGGGTTGTTAAAGGGTTTGCCGCCGCGAGGTGCGCCGCCCTTGGACTGAGGCTTGCCTTTAAAGTCTTTTTTGCCCCCTCTACCGCCACCAGCAGCTGCACGCTTGGGGCCTTCAGGACGCCGCGCTTTAGAGCTGCGGTCCACCTTCTGCACCTTGGTTTTCTTTTCTTCGGAGAGAATGGAGCTAAGCGCGATTTGATTCTTATCTAAATCCACCTCAAGAACGCGCACTTTTACGGTGTCCCCAGGGCTCAGCACCTTTTTTGGGTCATCGACAAAAGTTTGTGACAGCTCAGAGATGTGCACCAAGCCGTTCTGATGAACTCCGATGTCTACGAAGGCTCCAAAGTTAGTCACGTTGCTCACGATGCCATTGCAAATCATACCAGGTTTTAAATCCTTGATGTCGTGAACATCTTCACGAAACTGAAACACCTCGTAGGGATCGCGCGGATCGCGGCCCGGTTCAGAGAGCTCCTTAACGATGTCATCAAAGGTAAACTCACCAATCAGTTGAGCCCACTTAGTTCGAAGAGTTAAAACCTTTTCGGCCCCCTGACCCACAATGTCTGAGACTGAAGCGCCGATCTCTTTGGCCATTTCCTGGACGGCACCGTAGCGCTCAGGGTGGACCGCTGTACGGTCCAAAACGAACTTGCCATCGCTGATTCGCAAAAAGCCCGCCGCCTGCTCAAACACTTTGGGCGAAAATCTTTCCACCTTTAGAAGGTCCGAGCGCTCCTTAAAAAGACCGTTCTTTTTGCGGTGGCTGATAATGTTTTGCGCCAGCACCGGCCCGATACCCGAAATGTACTTAAGAAGAGAGGTGGAGGCCGTGTTCAAATCCACACCCACGGTGTTCACGCAGGATTCCACCACCTCGGTGAGCTTTTTCTTTAAATGGGTTTGAGAGACGTCGTGTTGGTACTGACCCACCCCGATACTTTTAGGCTCAATCTTTACCAGCTCCGCCAAGGGGTCTTGCAAACGGCGCGCAATAGAGATGGCTCCGCGCACCGTTAGATCTAAATCAGGAAACTCTTCGCGGGCCACATCGGAGGCGGAATAAATGCTGGCTCCCGACTCGTTGACTAAAACCACAGGCACATCTTGGCCCAACTCCTTCATCAGGGTGCGGAAAAACTTTTCAGCCTCTCTTCCACCAGTGCCGTTACCGACGCCGACAGCCTGAATTTCCACCTGCTTAAGAACATCTTCAAAGAGCTTTTTGGCAGTTTCCTGAGCCCGCTCCCCCTGGATCTGCAAAACCGTGTGGGAGATGAAGCTGCCGTGCTTGTCGACCAGCGCCAGCTTGCAGCCGGTGCGAAGGCCTGGGTCCACACCCAAAACACACTTAGCCCCAAAGGGTGAGCCAAGCAGCACCTTTCGAACGTTGTCAGCAAACACTTCAATGGCGTCATTGTCAGACTTTTCTTTGAGGCGCCCGTGAACTTCGTTACTCACTGAGGGCAGCACATGCAGAGTCAGAGCGCCCTTGGCTACAAGCTTCATAAATTCAGCAACAAAGGACTGAGGCTCTGGGCAGGCCGCCTTAAAGAACTGGCTGAGCAGCAGCTCCTCATCCATCTCAAATGTTACCGTAAGCTCGCTCTCAGTCCAGCCACGCCTCATGGCAAGATAGCGGTGAGAGCTCTTGCGCTCCATCAGAGACTTTACGGCCTCTTTAAAATCGGCGTACATCTCATACTTGGATTTGGTCTTAAACTGCTTTCCCGCTTTGGAAACTAGTTTACCCTTTTCCCATAGGTGGTTACGAACCACCTCCCTTAGATCGGCATCGTTAGACAGGCGTTCCACCAAGATATCATGGGCGCCCTTGAGGACCTCATCGTAGGTGGCAAACTTTAAAGATGGGTTGATAAACTTTTTGGCCCGGACTTCCAAGGTTTCCTCAGGCTTTACAGAGGAGCGTCCCAGCTCCCAGAGCCAGTCCGCAAACGGCTCCAGTCCCGCTTCGCGAGCCAAGGTGGCGCGGGTTTTCTTTTTCTTTTTATAGGGCCGGTAGATTTCCTCAATCTCGGCCAGGTCCATGGACTTTTGAATCCGCTGCCGAAGATCCGCTGTGAGGTTGCCTTGCTTTTCAATCTCAGCAAGGACGAAGTCTTTGCGCTTGATTACAGTTTCATAAGTCTCAAGGCGCTCTAAGACAGCCCGAATCTGAACCTCGTCCAAATTGCCCGTCTTCTCCTTGCGGTACCTTGCCATGAAAGGAACAGTTGCACCCTCACGGGCCATGGCCACCACGGCTGCGGCAGACTTAAAAGAGATGTCGGCATGATGCTGACCAAAATAGGCTTCAAAATTCTTATCCATGGAGCCTTGATTCCTTAGGGAAAGATTTTGTCATGGGTTACATCATGGGAGGGGTGATCACAAGTTTATTTGTGGCGATATAGGATGAGTCCGTTGGTCGGATCATAGGGAGATACGCCCACGGTGACCCGGTCGCCAACAACCACGCGAATATTGAATCTTCTCATTTTTCCACAAAGACGCGCAACGATCTCGACATCGTTTTCGAGTTTCACCTTGTAGATGCCGCCAGCAGCGACATCTACAACTTTTCCTTCAAGTTGCGCTAAATCATCTTTTGCCACAGTAATACACCTTTACGTCAGACCCCGCGGAAGGTTCAAGAAAAAACCTCCGCTTGGAGCCGCTCAGTTCTTTCGTTGATAGTTGGAAATAAGGAACCGAACCCCGTCCTTAAAGAGGACTTCCAGTCGGTCGTTGACATTGCTGAGAATAAAGCCCCATCCCAAAACCTTATGCCTGATGGGAGATTTTGCAGCATAACTGTCTGCCATAGTATAAATCGGCGCCTCTCTACTTTGAGCCCTCTGGTAAAGAGAGGACCATTTCAGCGCAAGCTTAGACATCTCTTGCTCAAGCTTTTCTTTTTTCTCACGGGCCCTTTTAGAGGGCACCTTGGCCTTTTTAGGAGCCTTTACCGACATAGTGGAGGGTTTGGTCTTTGCAGGAGCTTTGGCTTTCGGAGCTGCAGCCTTGCTGGCCGTCTTCTCCGCCGCTTTCTCCGTGGTGGCCTTAGTGGTGGTTTTAGCTTTAGCGATGGCCTTATCTGGCTTGGCGGCGGCAGTGGAAGTTTTTTTAGTCACCTTGGCGGCGGTTTTTTTAACTGGCGCCTTCTTAGCTGGTGCCTTCTTGGCCGGCGCCTTTTTTGCGGGTGCCTTTTTGGCTGGCGCCTTCTTGGCTACCGTTTTTTTGGTCGCTGTTTTCTTCGTAGCTGTTTTTTTCGCAGCTGCCTTCTTGGTGGCCGTTTTCTTGGCGACCTTTTTTGCCATCTTCTTTGCCATGCGTCAATTCCCTCGGGGTCAAACTATGCCTATAAATAGACTCGCTTCCTCTAAATCAAGGCTTTACTGTCTCCAGCAGCCGACTTTTAATAGGACGCGTTCAAAGCATCGTACCACAAGCTCGGCTCCACAGGTAGAGGACTGTCTAAAATGGCGTTTAACAGCATAGCACCTTTAACGGGTGCCGATATGATGAAAAATTGGCCCCACCTGGTGGGTGAAATCCAAGGTCCCACGGATCACTCCGTTCAATCTTTAGCCTCAGCGCTTGAGGCCGGCCCATCCGACATCTGCTTTGCCCACCAAGAGCCCCTTCTAAAGAGCCTTGCGGGGACGGAGCTCGGTATTTTAGTAGCTCCACTGAAGCTGCGCGCTTTAGCTGAGAAAACGGGAGCCCTAGTGACCGTTTACTCCCCCGCCCCAGAGGCCCTGATGGTGGAGGTGCTCAAAAAGTACTTCCAGACCACACCCGATCTTCGCGGTTTCACTCAAGGCGTTCATCCAACGGCCGTTGTAGCCCCATCGGCCACCGTTCACCCAGAAGCGTCCGTTGGGCCCTTTGTCGTAGTCGGCGAGAATGTGAAGATCGGTGCGGGCAGTTTTGTCGGCGCCCACACCGTTTTGGGCCCCGGAACCACTTTGGGCCGCAACGTCACCATCCACCCCTCCGTAGTTCTCGGCCCGGGGACGGAGGTCGGCGACCGCTCCGAGGTTCACTCCCATAGCGTTCTGGGAAAAGAAGGCTTCGGGTACGCAGCCCACCAGGGCGAGCAGCTTAAGATTCCGCACCTGGGCCGGGTGGTTCTTAACGAAGATGTGCACATTGGCGCTGGCTGCACCCTGGACCGCGGAACCCTGGGGGACACTGTCATCGGCCGCGGCACCAAAATCGACAATCAGTGCCATATTGCCCATAACTGCCGCATCGGGGCTGGCTGCGTAATCACAGCCCACTTTGTTATGGCCGGATCCAGCACCATCGGGGATTACTTCGTGTGTGGCGGCAAAACCGTGGTCTCAGGCCACCTGAGCATCACCGATCACGTTCATGTGGCCGCTCTGAGTGCGATTTCAAAGAGCATCACCCAGCCGGGGGCCTACGGCGGCTACCCGCTGCAGCCGCTCAAAGAGTTTCTGAAAACAAAGGCCCTGAGCGGACGCCTTATGGAATTCAAAAGAGATCTCGCGGAGATCAAAAAAAAGCTCCAAATGTGATAGGGCTAGCTACCAGCCGCAAAGGAAGATCATGAAGGGTTTTTACATCACCACGCCGCTTTACTATGTCAACGATGAGCCGCACATCGGCCACGCCTACACCACTGTAATTGCAGATGTATTGGCCAGGTACCACCGCCTGCTGGGCGACGACACCTTGTTTTTAGTCGGCACAGATGAGCACGGACAGAAGATCGCCCAGTCGGCCAAAGCTGCCGGCGTCTCCCCTAAAGAGTACGCCGACCAGTACGTGCAGCGCTTTGAGCAAACGTGGGAGCGGCTTGGGATTAGCTACGATATCTTCTATCGCACCACCGATCCAAGCCATATCAAGATCGTGCAGCAGAGCCTGCAAACACTCTGGGACAAAGGTGAAATCTATTCTAAAGAGTATGAAGGCTGGTACTGCGTTGCTGACGAGATGTACTACACCGAAAAGGACCTGGTTGATGGCCTCTCCCCCACGGGGCGGCCGGTGGAGAAGATCAAAGAGCTCAACTACTTTTTTAAAATGTCGAGCTACCAAGACCGGCTGATCCAGCACATTGAAACCCATCCGGACTTTGTCCGCCCTGACTTTCGGAAAAACGAGGTGCTTGGGTTTTTGCGAAAGCCTCTGCAGGATCTTTCCATCAGCCGTCCGAAGAAGCGGCTGAGCTGGGGCATTGAGCTGCCGTTTGACAAGGACCATGTCACCTACGTTTGGTTTGATGCTTTGATCAACTATGCGGCCGCCGTAGGATTTGGAGATCCTAAGCGCGGGGAGGAGATGGAGCGATGGTGGAATCCTGAAACAGGCGCAGGCGCGCTCCACCTGATCGGTAAAGACATCCTCAACACCCATTCGGTCTACTGGCCCACTATGCTGATGGCTCTTGGCGCGCCCCTACCAAAAATTTTCGCCCACGGCTGGTGGCTCACCGAGAGCAACGAGAAGATGAGTAAATCCCAGGGGACGGTGGTCCGCCCGCTGGATCTGATGGAAGTGATCGGCGTGGATCCGATGCGCTATTTTTTAGTGCGCGAAATGAAGCTGGGTAACGATGCGCAGTTCAGCCTGCCGCTGGCCGTTCAGCGCTACAACACGGACCTATCCAACACGTTCGGAAACCTTGTGAGTCGGACCACAACCCTCATTGCAAAGTACTTTGGGGGCGCCTGGCCGCAGGTCACCTCTCAGCAGCCCAGCACCCAGGCACTTGAAAAAAGAGCCCTGGAGCTTGCGCCTGCCATCGAAAAGAGCGTTCGGGACACCCACCCGGAAGTGGCCCTGGAGCTTGTGATCCAGCTGCTTTACGAAACCAATAGGTATTTAGAGGATCACGCGCCCTGGAAAACGGCCAAAGAAGACCCAGCCGTAGCAGCTGAACCCCTGCGCGCGGCAGTTGAGGTGGCGCGCATCAGCGCTTTAGCCCTTCTTCCGGTGATGCCTCAAAAGTCTTTGGAAATTCTTAAAAGCCTTGGCGCCTCAGAATCTGCCGAGTGGCAGCGTCTTTCCACCTGGATGAGTGAGGAGCAAGCGGCACCCATCGAAAAAGTCGCCCCTTTGTTTCCCCGAGTGGCGGTAGACGCCACCTCCTGATAGTCCGTTTGCAGAGTTAGCTCTAAAGGCGAGATCTGACACTTTGCTGGTGCCGGTGTCAGCAGAGCGCCTCTTTGAGAGGCTTTTCCTGCACTAAAACCGTCGTGACTCAGGCCGTCCAGGCTCACCATTTTCGCCCCGTTGAGGTAGAACCAGGCCCATCAAGGAGAGTTTATGAGTCCACAGTTCTATAACTGGCTTCACTTTGTTGGGATTTTGCTGCTGTTTTCAAGCCTGGGTGCTCAGGCGCTCTACGCCGCTGGCGGCGGCAAGAAGGCTGAATGGACGTTCCGCCGTCCCATGGCGATTCTCCATGGCATCGGCATGGCCCTGGTGCTGATCGCAGGCTTTGGCCTCATGGCTAAGATGGGCTACAGCTTTGGTACGCAGCCGTGGCTGTGGGTTAAAATCACCGTGTGGCTAATTTTAGGACTCTTCCAAACCATCATCTGGAAGCTCGGTCGCAACAACCTGCTTATGTTCTTTCTACTGGTGGTCCTAGGATCTTTAGCCGTTTATTCCGTCGTCTTCCGCTTGGGCATGTAGGCGTTTAGAGGCAAAGGCTCTGCCTGTGCGTGCAGGCTGAGCCAGCTTCTCCCTAATTGATCAGGCTAAAAAGCCTCAGGCCGGAAAAACTCGGTATCTTAGGAGTCGGCACTCGAGCGGACCGTTCCACAGCGGGTACTTGCGCTCAGCTTTCATGCGCAGCGCTTGGGTCAGTTCGGCATTGCCGGAGAGCACCCATGCCGTCCAGTTTCTAAACTGGCTCCTCAAGGTGAAAGCAAAGTCCTTGTAGACATCTTTGAGCAGCTCCGCTTCACCTAACCTTGCACCGTAGGGCGGGTTGGTGAGGACAAAGCCGACCTTGCCCTCTTCAGCGACAGGGTTTTGAAGCGTCTGCACGTTTTGCCTGTCAAATGTGATTAAGTGATCCACGCCCGCCAGTTTGGCGTTCCGCTGTGCGATCTGAAGTACCTTTGAGTCCACGTCATAACCAAAAAGTTTAAGCTCTGGCTCGATCTCTTCGCCGAGACAAGCTTCCAGCTCACTTTCAAAAATTTCCGGCTGGTAGGTTTTATGGCGCTGAAATCCAAACTCACTGCGCAGGGTTCCCGGCGCGATGTTGGCGGCCTTAAGGGCAGCCTCAATCAGGATGGTACCGGAGCCGCAAAAAGGATCGACCAGAGGGATACCAGCATTCCACTGTGAGATCTGCAAAAGGCCTGCAGCCAGGTTTTCTCTAAGAGGCGCCTCACCTGCTCGGTCCCTGTAGCCCCGGCGATGCAGGGAAAGACCTGAGGTGTCCACGCTAACTGAGAAGTTGTTCTTATAACTTTTCACATAGATCTTTAGATCTGAGTCTTCCTTGTCCACGTCAGGCCGAGAGCCAAATTTATCCCGGAACTGATCCACCAGCGCATCTTTAACTTTAAGAGCCACAAACCGGCTGTCATTCAGAACGGAGTCCCGAGTGGAGGCCTCAACACTTAACGTCTGAGTGGCATCGATGTACTTGGTAAAGTCGTGCTTGCGAATATTGCTATAAAGATCCTCGGGCTTATAGGCCGGAAAATCTAAGACCGTCAGCAGCACTCTTGTGGCAAGCCTTGAGCGAAGATTCACTCTATAGGCACCAGCCCAATTGGACTCAAACGCCACGCCCGCCGGCTGCGCTTTGTCCGGGCGAACGCCCATGGCGGCGAGCTCCGCCTGCAGCTCGCTCTCTAGACCCTTAGCCGTTACGGCAACAAATCTTGGCACTTATACCTCGGTGTAATTGGGACCACCGCCCCCTTCAGGGAGGGTCCAATCAATATTGTCCGTCGGACACTTGAGGTCACAAGTCTGGCAGTGAATGCAGTTCGTGTAGTTGATCTGAAGACGTTCATGGCCCGGACGGTTTTCGTCGGGAACCATCTCATAAACCTTCGCAGGACAAAAGTGATTACAGGGCGAATTGTATTTTGGTGCACAGTAATCACTGCACAAGAAGGGGTCTTTGAGAAGGAGGTGATTGGGGGAGTCCTCATCGTGGGTGGTCCCGGTCATGTAGACGCTCCCCAGCCGGTCAAAAAACATCTCCCCATCCACGGGCGGCAGCTGGTTGTCGGGATGCTTCTCAGGGGAGACGCCCCAGACATCCAGCACCGGAGCTGTGGTCTCATGGTCTTTAAGGTGAGTGCGCCGGTGGGCCACAAGGCCCCGGCCGCCTGTGATCTCCTGCAGGGCCAGCTCTGGGCCTGCAGCCACCATGCCCTGACTGAGCGCCTGGTGAAAGTTCCGAGTTTTCCAAAGGTCCTCACCGATGAAGGAGTCCTTTACGCGGTCGCTGTAGGCTTTAAGGGTGGCCTCTGAGAAGTCGTTTTTGATCAAGGCCTCTAGCGCTGTCTCTGCAGCGAGCATCCCAGCTTTCATAGCTAGGTGCACACCTTTAAGCTTTTTCACATCCACCATGCACGCAGCATCTCCGCACACCATCATGCCGTCGTGGTAGAGCTTGGGCATAGAAAACCAGCCGCCCGCCGGCAAGGTTTTGCCTCCGTAGGCGATAACTTTTCCGCCCTTAAGCATCTTCTTAAGGAAGGGGTGGGTTTTAAGCTTTTGTAGCTCCCTGTGCACATCCAGCAGGGGATCCTCTGTGTCGAGGTAGGCCATAAGGCCCACAATGACTCGATCATCAGGCAGGGTGTAGATGAAGGTTCCGCCCACGCTCTTTTTAAGCGGGAATCCGAGCGTGTGAATCACACGGCCCGGCTCGATGTTGCCTTGGGGCAGCTGGATGATCTCCTTACAGCCTAACTCAAAAGATCTTGGGTTTTTGCCCTCACTGAGGCCCAGCTTTTTGTCGACGTGTTTAAACAGTGGAGAGTTGGTGCCGTCAGCAAAGATTGTGATCTTGGAATGGATGAGCATACCGGGCTCAAAGTTGGCCTTGGGCTCACCGTTTTTGTCGCGGCCGCGGTCTCCGGTGCGCACGCCGGTCACTCGGCCCGCTTCATCGTAAAGGCACTCAACCGCAGAGAAGCCTGGGAAAACGTTAACGCCCTTTTCTTCAACCAGGCCGCCAAGCCATTTGTTCACCTTACTGATGGAGGCAATATAGTTGCCCTTGTTTTGAAAATTGGGCGGCGTAAGGGGGGATTTGATCGCAAGCTTTTCCCCAAGATAGTAAACGGAGTCCTCAAGGACTTCGGTGTCCAGCGGACAGCCTTGAGTTATAAAGTCGGGGATCATCTCTTTAAGAGCTATGGGGTTGATGACAGCCCCTGAAAGGGAGTGGGCACCCACCTCAGAGCCTTTTTCTAGCACGACGATCATGGGTTCTAGCTGCTGGCTGCCGGGCTGCTGGTTGTGCTTTTCAATCAGGGTTTGTAGGTGATAGGCCGCAGACAATCCCGCACTGCCGCCACCGACGATCAACACATCACACTCTAATTGTTCACGTTCGATTTCTGCCGTCAAAATCGGGCCTCCCATCTTTTGAACTTTGGAGGCCAACTCTAACGTAGGCAGCTTTTAATGACAACTCATTGAGAACTGGAGCTAGAGCTTATTTCTTGCTGAATTTCCCAGTGAATTTGAGCTCCACTGCGCATGTGGCGGTAGCTGGGAAGCACCTTCTGCACTCTGAGCGGCTGATCTTCGGTGAGCCAGCTGGAACTCTGGGAGGCCAGACCTCGAGGCACGCGGACCATGGACTCGGGCTGAGCTTGCCACTTCCACCCATAGATGTAAGCCTGCTCGGTTCGCTCTATCTGAGAGCTGTCAGCTTGAGCTGGCAAACTAAAAACCAAGGCGAGTGCAGCACCCGCTAGCCATATTGTATTTCTCATGAGCCCCTCTCACCCTAGACTATCGGCCTACCCAGGGGCGGGCTAAAGTCCCAATGTGAGCCGGATCATAGTGATGGCTCGCTGGACGGATCTCACAGACGGATCTTTGAGACGTTTCGATAAAAACTGGGATCTTTTTTGTGCTGGAAAACAGGCATCTGCCCTCGCACCTTATCTAGATCCTCAAGGTTTAAGGTGACCTGGCCTGATAGAACACCATCTCCGCCCCCACCCTCTTCATCAAGGCTTGGTAGCACCTTCAGGAGGCGGCCCCAGGGATCAATCACTGCGCTTTGCCCCCAGGTAGAGCGCTGCTGTCCACCAGACGACTGCTGGTGGCCGCCCTGGGCTGGAGCCACGACGAAGCATTGAGTTTCGATGGCGCGCGCACGCAACAGCGTGAGCCAATGAGCCCGCCCGGTCTTTGGCAGGAAAGCTGATGGGACCAACAGAACCTGGGCACCGTTTTCTCTCAGCGACTGATAAAGCTCCGGAAACCTAAGATCGTAGCAGATGCTCACTCCCCACTGAACTTCAGCAAAACTCACCACAGCAGGAGCAGTGCCCGGAGCAAAACTCTCCGTCTCCCTAACGGGCGGCTCACCTGCTACATCGACATCAAAGAGGTGGGTTTTGCTGTAGACATTATGGGCGCGCCCGCTAGGTAAGATCCACCAAAAGCTGTTGGTGGGTAGCCCCCCTTTGGCGTCTTCTGTACGCACGCCTCCTAGGGCCAATGCTTTCTGATGTTTTTTGCACCAAGCTTTGAGCTCGCTTAAAAGCGGGTCATTCTCCCCTTGAAGGGCAAAGGCAATGGGGCCTTTTTCAAGGCGCTGGTAAAGACAGTTTTCAGGAAGAAAGATGGCCGACGTTTTAGCAGTCTCGAAGGGTTTTAAGGCCAAGAGTATTTTTTGAAGGTTGTCTTCAGGAACATCACTTGAGTTGAGCTGAAGCCAGCCCACGGACACTGAGCTCTGCAAAGTCATCTCCGGGGTTAGGTTTCCGTTGAGATCTGAGCCTTTGCGGCCGCTCGACACTTCCAGCTGGCCGCCTCAAGGTTGTTTCGTACGTTGTTTAGAAACTGGACGCAGGAGCTGGTGTTTTGACCTGAGCCAATCACCTCGGCGTCACCCATTTTGGAGTAGTGAGTTTTGCACCCCTGCTGACTCTTTTCTACATACACCGAGCGCACTTGCCCCCGGTGCTTACAGATCAGAAAGTTGTCGATGGTAGGTGCGCTCGTGGTTTCCGCAAACGCTGGAGTTACAATCCATGTAAGAAGCAAAAAGATCCGAAGCTTCAAATCATCCTCAAGTGAAAAAGCGAGACGAACTTAAGCTTTGGCCTGCGCCTTCTTAGCGGGCTTCTTCTTGGCCGTCTTTTCAACGAGAGCCACGTTCGAGTAATCCATGAAGCCTTCTGTTCGAATCAGCTGGTTTTCTTTCTTGTCGACCTTGGTTTGCATTCGCACGCCTTGAACCTTGATGCGCAGATTGCTGGGATCGCCAGTCAGAATATCCAGGACGGTGCCGGTTTTGCCTTTGTCGCTTCCGGTGATCACCTTAACGGTGGCGCCTTTTTTAATTTTCAATTTCACGACGCGCTCCCTTCGGCCTTTTTAACCCGCAGTTTCTTTTCCAATCGTTTTTTAATGGCACTGGCTCTTTTGGTAAGATCCGTGTCCTTGCTACGAAGAACGAACTGATCAAAGCCACCAGAGTGCTCGATAGAACGAATTGTGCTCGCAGCCAATCGCAGGGTGACAAATCCACCGAGCATAGGGCTGAAGAGTCTGCGTTTTTGAATGTTCGCGTGGGAGCGAGATTTGGTCTTGATATTGGAATGGCTGACCAAATTTTTCGCTACAGGGCCTTTGCCCGTCAGCTCACAGATCGACACGTGAGACCTCCAAATGAAATAATTACCGCGCTACCCCATGCAGCATGCCTGAAGGAAGACTTAAGTGATGCCCAGTCATAGGAGAAAAAGGCCCTTGTTGTCCACCAAAAACTGTCGTATACCACCTTTTTTGAGGGAGAGCAGATCGTGTTTAAAAAGCATCAAACCAGATCGAAGTACCGTACCGAATATTCAGGCAGCTACGAGTTTGACTATAAGGACCCTACCACCCTGTCACGCTTTATCAGCGAGGGCGGAAAGATCACCCCAGCTCGAATCAGCAAACTGAGCCTTTATCAGCAGCGCAAGCTCTCCAGAGCCATCAAAAAGGCCCGCAACTTGGCCCTTTTGCCCATCGGCTCCTACGCCTATGACAGCCATCATGGCCCGGCAGAGCCCTTGTCTCCGAAGCCTTTTTCCATCGACTGAGCCTGCTCCCGTCCCACAACGGCCAACTTAAAAAAAGCTCCCCTTCCCGGGAGCTTTTTTTGTTTCCGCT
>CAYRIE010000009.1:4557-5618 GCA_964424215.1 uncultured Pseudobdellovibrionaceae bacterium | reverse complement strand
CGGAGCCCAACTACCGTAGCTTTCCGGCGCCAACGGGCACTTCGCTGGGGGACGGAGCCCAACTACCGTAGCTTTCCGGCGCCAACGGGGACGGAGCCCGACTTGCTAGCCCAACCCCTCCCACCTTGGGGTCGCCCCCGGGCAGCTACGGGGACGGAGCTAAACTAATTTTTT
Organism: uncultured Pseudobdellovibrionaceae bacterium; assembly: GCA_964424215.1. Classification (GTDB taxonomy): domain Bacteria; phylum Bdellovibrionota; class Bdellovibrionia; order Bdellovibrionales; family JAGQZY01; genus CAYRIE01. Next base: position 5,444 of record CAYRIE010000009.1, on the reverse strand, counting down.
CCGTGTGACCAGCTACGGGGACGGAGCTAAACTAATTTTTTCCGTGTGATAATCCAGGCTCGCAGAAAATCAACTGCTACCCCGAGCGCCAGACCCATAAAAAAGAAGCGCGCGTAGTGGTGAAGAATGCTTAGAGGAACAAAGAACACTGGCCTTCCGAGCAGATCCCAGTGCACCAAAGTGTTCCCGGTTCCTGTCAGCGACATGATCCAGATGGGTAGAGCAAAAAGTATTAAGAACGGCAGGTTGAGCCAAAAGCCCATCCCCTGGCGCCACTTCGGGTCCTTAAACCCTAAAATCAGAATCCATAAGGAGAGGGCGCAAAACAGCGCTCCTGCGATTCCACCAGCTATTTTAAGAGGTAGGGTTCGGAAAAGAAGTAGAACCACAGGAACCTGAAGAACAAGCCCCAAAAGTACATAGGAAATCTGACGAGGCATAAGATCCTTCCTGTAGGGTTTCAAAGGGGACGGAGCAGTTCCATGTTTGATACCGCGATTCCCTTGGAAGATCAAAACCCCATCCCGCAAAGCGGAAATGCATCCGAAGGCGCCGGAGCCGTCCCGGACGTGATACGGTTTTTCCCACAAAAGATGAAAGCCCCAAGCTGTGTTGCTACTTAAAGGCCCAATGGCCCCGGCACAGACCTTGCTCAAAGAGGACAGCAGAAAACTTCTTCGCGGGGGCGTAATGGGAAAAACTAGAAGCTGCAACCTATCTGACCTTAAATACTTTGGCCTCAATCCAGCTGACTGGTTAATCGGCTGTCTTATGGGAGCCCGCCATATCGTGGTGCACCACAAATTGGACCGAGACTTCAAGCTGCTGCTGGAAATCAAAGACCAAACCAAAATTCACTCCGTCAAACTCCCGCTCAGGCTCTACCG
>CAYRIE010000009.1:0-4457 GCA_964424215.1 uncultured Pseudobdellovibrionaceae bacterium | reverse complement strand
AAATCAAAGACCAAACCAAAATTCACTCCGTCAAACTCCCGCTCAGGCTCTACCGACTCTAAAAGCTGGGCCCAGCCTTTAGGGGCAGATACCGGAGAGAAGCCCGTAAGTTCTTCTGAAAGCTTGGGAGGGCGCCATTGAGGCTTTTGGGAGGGCGCCATTGAGGCTTTTGGGATAGCGCCTCGTGCGTCCTGCACCGTCCTGGGGAGGCATTAATCCGGATTTGAGGCCCAAAAAGGTTGCTCAGGACCACCAGATGGGTTTGTCTGCCAGGCAAAGAGGGGATCTGCCCCCCACGGGGGTTAATATCAATATAAGACTGGCCGATAGGAACTCATAGGTGATGTTCTGCGCTAGCAGTCAAGACATCCCATTTTGATTCACTGGGAGAAATTTTTGAGATTTGCGGTAGGTATTGGATTTGTACTCATTCTTCAGTGGGGTCAACTTGCTCAGGCAAGAGGCATTTCCCTGGAAACTGATGTTGTAGCCAGCCTGAATGCTGTGCTCGAAAGTACGGTTCAGTTTCACAAATCCATGTTCGGACGCGATGAAGTGGCCATTGGTGAGAGCCTAGATGAGCTTTTAGAGACTCTAAGCAGTGCGCGCTCGGTCCTTCACTCTATGCCCCCACACGACCGCCAACATCTAGACGTCATTATAAACGCCGTCAGAAGCCAAGTAGAGCGGGCCCAGTACTCCTCAGGCCATGAACGCAGAGAGCACGTAAAGGAAGCCTTTTATCAGCTGGCCCACATGACCAGAATCTACAAGCTTGACCCAAAATACCAAGTTTTCTTCTGTGCTCGCGACCGGAGTCACTGGGTTCAGCGGAGCAAGACATCGGCTAAAAACCCAGTTAATCCAGAGACTCTCGCGCAGTGTGGGAAGATTGTGCGCTGATCCATGGAGCAATGGCTCTTACGAACCCCAAAAGCTCTATTGGCCCTCATCATCGGGGCCATTTTGACGGGCTTCCTGTTGCTAGCAGAGCCGCCACCCACAATTTGTAGCACCCAGCTTGAGGTCTTTAAAGAAGCCCAGCAGAGCTTTCTTTACCAGCGAGGATCCAGCAAAACACCTCTGCCTCCAGAGTTTGAGGTAGAGTTTTCTAAATGTGCCGAAGTGGCCGGCATGGGCGGCTGCTTTGCTCTTTTTGATAGCCTAAAGAAGCTCATTCGCGAGATCCAGCCTCTCAGATCTGAATGCCAACAAGATGCGGCCAGATCACCTGAGGTCAGAAAAGCTCTAGAGAGATCCTACACCCTGATGGCCCACCTGGCCTGGGGAGGAGGCGTTCCCGCCCGTCCTGAGGACCGAACCGGATGGCTTCAGAAGGCCGATCTTCACCTTTTCTGCCAGATCGATAAATACCTAAGGCTCGGAAAAGGCGATCAGGGGATTGCCTCTCTTCAGCGAGAGATTATGGACACCTTGCCTCACGCTGTAGAGGTCTCCTCAGAAGAGGTTTGGGCTAAAACCATTCTGTCTCTTAACTGCCAAAATATCCGCTAACCCCCTCCCACAGCCAAAGGGGCAAGCTATGGGAATTGCCCTGAGAGACGGAGACCACGATCGGATTGCGCACTAACCCCCTCCCACAGCCAATGCCCTGAGGGACGGAGACCACGATCGAGCTGCGCACGGACATCGAGGGATCAGAGACACGAAAGGTTCTACAAAAACAAAAAAGGCCCTAAGATTTCTCTTAGAGCCTTTTTAAGTTGAACTCGGGAGCCTAACTTAGAAGTTAAAGCCACCAGTCAGCATAACTTGCATAGAAGACTCGTCAGGACCATCGTTGTCGCTGAAGAATTTTCCAGGAGTGAAGTATCCGAGGCGAGCACCGATGTTAGCACCATTGTCATACTTATGAGTGGCCCATACATCGATCTCAGTACCAAGATCTTTTTCGCCAGCGTTAGTGCCTAGAGCACCAGTGCCAGGATCATATCCGGGGCCAGCCAATCCGTAGAAGCCGCCGCGATAAGGCTGCGCGGAGAAGAAGTCATTATCTTCTGTTCTTGAGAACATCAGAGCTTCAACACCGATTTCAGTTGATTCAGATACGTTGTAAGCACCACCGAGGTAGATGTAAGTCAGGTTACCCCAGCCAAAGATGTCCATACGGCCAGCATTATCGTGGGCGTTATAGAACAAGGGATTGTACCTGGTGTTTTTGGTAGCATCATCGTCATTGCCGCTATCCATATGGTAACCAACCCATACACGAGCTTGGTCCATATTGTAGCCAACCAATACGTCGAACATATTTCCGCTTTGGTCAATGTCGCCAGCTACAAACTTATCTTTCCCAGTTTGGAAAGCAGCAGTAAGATTGTAGGTCAAACCTACAACCTCTCCGCCTACAGTCAAACCGATGTGCTGAAGGCTGGAGGATCCGCCGGCATCAACAGTAGCATCTTCGTTAACTTGAGCAATGTGCAAGTTCGCTGTGCTCAAAGCTTCTGGGAGATTTTTGAAATCAAGGCTGAGCATGTAGGTGTTGATCTCGGGGTCACTAGAAGGGCCAGGAGTTGCTGTGACTCTAGTTAACTCTTCGTTCTTAATGGCGTAAAGGCCCAGATTTCCGAAATCGAAATCAAAACCAACTTTCAAGCCATCGTGAGTTACAGGAATAGCTTCGAAGTCATTGTAAGAGAAAACGCGGCCATCAGCGATTTCAACAGCCATACGTCCAGCAGTGATGCTGGTGGTTTCATTAGCTTTCCACCACATGTAGGCCTGGTTCACAGAAACACCATTTTCGGGATAAGCTGGAGCAGTGTTCCACTGTGTGTCACCAAAGCTGCCACTGTACAGCAAACTGAAGAAGGCCATTAGGTCTTCTGATTTTTGGAACGTCAGATTCAACTTGGTGCGGTTTTCGACATGAGCATTGCTGTCGGCTGCATCCGTCACGGAAGTTGGGTTGATATAGTTAAAATAACGAACGCGAATATCGCCACCATGGCTCACATCGCTAGCAGTCTCTTCTTGTGCAAAGGCTGCTGTGGCAACGATTGTTGCTGCCATTCCTAAGAGCAAGCGTTTCATATGTTGAACTCCTTGTTGATCTTCATGTTTATAACAAAACCTTAACGGTTGTTACTTCCTCATCTACGTTGAACTTTGGACCTGTCTTATGACTTATCGCTTCCGTTCTCTTATCCAGCTCATCGTAAAAAGGATTTAAGATGAAAGGCAATGGAAAACAGCGCGGCTTAATTCATAGCATTAGGACCTAAGTCTCTCCTTATGGAAACTTATACTTCACCATTCGAGGAAAAAGAACAAGCTTCTGATTCTGAAAGCAACGCAGCAACTCATGCTCATCATTTAAGCAACCCGTGTCTCCTATCGGGGACGGAGCCCAAGTTCCGAACGCTTATCCGGATTTTATGGGGACGGAGCCCAAGTTCCGAACGCTTATCCGGACACTCACACCTTCAGCTGCAAGCAGTCTTAACCAATTTATGGGGACGGAGCCCAAGTTCCGAACGCTTATCCGGACACTCACATCTTCAACTGCAAAGAGCCTTAGCTGTTTGTTGGCACTTAATTGGCAGCGAACTGAGGCATGCGTTTACCGAGAAGTGTTCAGCTATTTTCTCTGCAGGGTTTTGTGCATCAGTTTTGGAGATGCCACAACAGGGAGTTCTACTTAGAGCCGGCGGCGATTAAATCACTCTACCTGAGCTGCATAAAACGTGCACAGGCCACCCATAATAAAAGCGGACTGTTAAAAATGTTCGCTTACACGGTGATGGACAATCACTTCCATAACCTTATGGCATTTGCGGACGGTTCAAGTTGTCTTTCAAATTTTCTTCGGCAGGCGCATTCGCTTTTCGGTTCAGCCTACAACAAGCTACACAAAAGGTTTGGCAAAGTAGCTGAAGGCCGGCCCAAAACTTCTCTTATAGAAAACGTTGAACATCTTATGAGAGTTCATTTTTATATTGAGGCCAATCCCGTTAGGGCGGGCAGGTGCACTCTTAAGCAGCTGCATTTTTATAAATTCTCAAGTTATCGGTTTTACGCCTACGGCATTAAAGATGAGTTTAGCGAGCTCCTAACTCCACCCGACTGGTACCAAGCCTTAGGGCCCACGGCCCGCTTGCGCCAGGCAAGGTATCGAAGCTTATTTCGCGACTATCTGGATCAAGCTGAAAGCGGCATCAAACTTTTAGCCACCTTCATCGGCTCTACGCAGTGGGTGGAAACCTCAAGGCAAATGGCCTCCCAAATGGTCAAAATGGCACGGCTTCATCTAAGTGAGCCCCATGCCCTGGGCTCAGGGTAGAAGCAGCTCAAGCGCCTGAGCAAAAAATTTAAGCCTCAGAGGAAATGGGATGTAGACTCAGTGCCTAGAAAGGACTATCTTTCAGCACTTCGGGGAGTAGCGCAGCTTGGTAGCGCATCTGCTTTGGGAGCAGAGGGTCGCAGGTTCAAAT
>CAYRIE010000008.1:0-18415 GCA_964424215.1 uncultured Pseudobdellovibrionaceae bacterium | reverse complement strand
CGCTGCAGCATATTGTAGGGCAATTGGACCGCGGCTAGGGGGCAGACGGTGTGGAACTGCTGCAACTCAGGCAGAGCGAGATTCGAGGCGCCCACCGCGCAGGTTTTCCCCTCTTCTTGAAGCTGGCGGACCTGCTGTTTTTCAAGAGGGCACAGGCTGGATTGTGTCTTTTCCACATGGTCGCTGATGACTTGGATAAGACGCAAAATTTTATCGCGATGCTGATAGAAGCGCTCCAGTGAGTCGAACCTCTTATTTTTCACCTTTTCCAACTCCTCCAGTGTAAGGGTTAGAAAAGAGTCGAGCAGGCTGTTCTTTTCTTGAAGAAGGGCGTTTTCCGTTGGAACTGGGATCATTTCTTCACCTCTTTCTTAAGACTTTCCGCAGCCTCTTTCCACCCCTGATACAGAGTCTCAAGGATCTTCAAGACGCTTTGCAAAGGCTTCACATCATTGTTGATATTGGCCTGTGTCAGTTCGGTGGTGATGTACATGTACAGCTGTTCTAAATTGGCGGCGATCTCGCCACCGATCTTGTGATCCAAGGTGTTCATCAGCTCTAAGACGATGTCATAGACTTTGCCGATCTGAACTCCCTTTTCAGCTAAGTCGCCCTTTTCAAGGGCAATGATCGCCTGCTTGGTAAACCGTATGGCCCCCTCGTACAGCATGAGCAGAAGTCGCTCTCTTGAAGCACTTTGAATCGATGTCTGCTTGTACTTATAGTACGAGTTTTTCGGTGCTGCCATTCACCCTCCTGTTAGCCCAGCTTGAGTCCCCCACCCGCGGGCATCTGACCCAGGGCGGCCCCTTGTGATTTCATGTTGGAAATTGTCTCTTCCATTCTCGCAAACTTGCGGCGCAGCTGAATTTCCTTATTCGCTAGCGTGCGCTCCTTCGCATCTATCCTGGAATCGATTTGACGGATGTTATCTTGCAGACCGCGCTTACGGTTGGCGATCACACCATACCCGCCATCGAGCACCGAGCCGATGGTCTGCCTGAGCTGGTGAACAAAACCGGTACTGCCGTCACCTGAGAAAAATGTGCTCACTGCCACAGGATCGTTTTTAAGCTGCTTATCGAAGGCTTCCTGAGAAAAATCCAGAGTTCCGTTCCGGTTGAACTGAACTCCCAGTTGATTGAGTCTTTGAATAGGGCTTTCCACACCTGTCTGAGGATTCTGAATCAGGGACCTGATACGGCTCTCCACAGTTCTAAGAAGACTGTCACCGCCCAGGGTCGCCGAGGTGTCCGAGGATTCGTTGAGGTTATTCTGTTGTTGAATAAAGCCCAGCACCTTGTTCGTGGCGTCAATAAAGTCTTTGATCTTGCCACGAACAACTTCAATGTCTTCCTGTACGGTTAGGTTGATGCTTCTGCCAGGTGCTGCACTTTTTAGATCCAGGCTTACGCCGGGAATGAGGTCATTAAGAGTGGTGTCGGTGATTTGAATGTCCATCCCGTCCACCTTGATCACGCCATTTTTGGCTTCTTTGCTGCCTTGAAAGAAAATATCCTGATCACCGTTTAGGAAATAGAGCTTCGGATAGGAGATATTTTTTTTCTCTCCTTGCCCGCCCGCCGACAAAAGAAGCTTATAGGGCCTGTTACCATCACCGTCTTTAATGACTGAGGCTCTTACGCCCAGGCCAGCGGCGTTGATGGCCCGCGCAGCTCCCTCGAGCGTGTTGTTTTTTCCATCGATAAAAACATCTTTGCGGCCATCGGGGGTTTTGAAACGAAAGTAGCCTGTCCCTATTTGTGTTTTATCTTTGTCGGGAAAGCCATTGGTCATAGCTGCAGCATGTTGGGGGAGACTGGCCACCTCCAAATTCCAACTACCAGTTTTTACCAGATCCGGATCTACGCTGCCGGTAACGATATTCTCATCACCGCTTTCAAGCTTCATGTCTCTGAATCCGCGAACGGAGGCGAGCTGACCTAGGGTGTCGCGCATCTGATTGAGACGAGATTCTAGGTCAGAAACAAGATCAAGGCGGCTCTGTGTTTTCGCCTTACGGGCTTCCATTTGGCGCACGGGTATCTTTTCAGCCTCAATGAGCTGATCCACTAAGTTGGGGGGTAATCCCGAAGCCATTCCCGAAAAGCTTATTCCTGCCACTGTGAGTCTCCAAACTCCTGCTTCCCTTTCAGAATGCCAGAGATAGAAGATTTCCTGTGAGCCAATAATATGGCTTGGACCGTCCAGGTCTACGTGAGGACCAGGCCTACGGTAGCTTTATTTGATTGTGAGAAAACGGGGCGCTCCTGAGCGTCGGACTTTTGACAGATCACAGAGCTTTGCGAAAGATCTGTCCCTTCATCGGGTCGGGAGACTTTAGAAGTCTTGAGGCATCCCGCTCGGTGAGCCGTCTCACCACCTTCCCCTGGGGATCTAAAATTCGAAAGATGTGCTGGTCGTTTTCTAGAGCCTCAACCACCTGAAGCTGATTATCCTTAAAACCGGGCAGGCTTGAGATAGCCTTCAATACCTTTTCGACTTCACCATCATTAAGGCGCCGCGCTTGGGGCTCAGATCTTTCGCCGCTCCGCCCGTCCGCATCTCGCTCCGTCTGGTTTTCCAGCTTAGTATCTTTGCTGACAACATCTTTGCGCTGTGCTGAGGTGAAAGGCTGAATTTGCTTGATGACCGATTTGATATCCATTTGCCTTATTTATCGGCAGATTGGGTGGGAAAATAAAAAATCCAGACGTTATCTGGACTTTGCCCCCCTTAAGTACCTCCAGAGAGATTTCTCTCTCTGGATAGGTATGGGTACCGGGAGCAGGAGAACCACTCCCAAAATTTGATGACTTTATTAACCGAGCAGCTGCAGCGCCATGTTAGGAGACTGATTCGCCTGGCTCAATGTCGCCGTAGATGCTTGCAGCAGAATGCCGTTTCGAGCCAGCTCGGAGGTGGCAGCGGCTACGTCAGCATCGCGGATGCGAGACTTCGCGGCCGAAAGGTTTTCTGTAGCGACACCCAGGTTGTTGGTGGTCGAAACCAATCGGTTCTGCACAGCACCTAGGTTGGCTCGGTAACCATTGACGGTCTGCTGAGCTTTGTCCAGTCTAGCTAGCGAAGCCTGAGCACCTTTTTTAGTAGAGAAATCAAGGCCACCGATGCCGAGTTTTGAGTTGGTAGCCACGTTTTCACTAGCGTTAAAAGTGATTCGATCTTCAAAGTTGTCGTTCATGATACCAACTTGAAAATCAAACTTTCCAGCGCTGCCATCGAGCAACTTTGTGTTACCGAATTTGGTCGACAGCGCAATCCTTTCAGATTCTGATTTGAGTTGTTGAACCTCTTTGTCAATGAACCCGCGCTCTACATCTGAAACCGTGTCAGAAGAAGATTGGATCGCAAGCTCACGAAGACGAACCATAATATTAGAGATTTCGTTGAGGCCCCCCTCGGCGACCTGCACAAGTGAGATGCCATCGTTAGCGTTTCTGTTGGCTTGACCCAAACTGGCAATATGACTTCTCATCGTCTCTGAAATCGAAAGCCCTGCTGCATCGTCGGCAGCTTTTGTAATCCTGCTTCCAGATGAAATCTGTGCAAAGCTGGTTTGCATGGCCCGTTGGCTTTTGGCCAAGCTGTTCTGAGCATTCATGGATGCAATGTTTGTTGAAATTCTCATTCCCATCTTCTTCTCCTTTTTCTGGAATCGCCCATGATTCGCCTTGCGCAGCCCTACCTTCGGGGCTTGTTTGTGCAAGAGGCTTCGTACCTAAAGCCCTTGGTTGAACACGTTGGTGTCTCGCCGCCGTTCGTTAAACTTCAAAGCCGTCACAACTTTGCAGAAGCCTTTTTTGGCTACGATCTTCTTGCGAGACAACCCACCTTTCGGCGAGGTCTTGCTGGACATAAGTCAATGGATTTCAAACTGGACCACAGTCCTGCAATTCCTAGACTGTCGTCCGGGAATCAGGACTAAGATGGGGGGAATAAAGAGAAAAAGCAGGACACAAAAAAACCCCGGCAGGACCTCTGCCGGGGCGGGCTTAAGAGCAGTTGTCTGTGTCAACCACTCAATACTTGTTAGTCTATAGTTAGCCGATCAATCTTAAGGCCGTTGCTGGAAGCTGGTTGGCCTGTGAGAGCACCGCCACACCTGCTTGCTGAAGAATCCCTGCCGAAGCCATTTCAGAGGTTGCCTGAGCGACGTCGGTGTCGCGAATTCTTGCATTGGCGGCGGTGAGGTTTTCAAACTGGGTGTCCAGATTGTTCATCGCGCTCTGAAGTCTGGACTGCACGGCACCAAAGTCCGCCCTCATGGAGCTTACCTTTTCAATCGCCTTGTCCACGGAGCCTAGGACTTTGCGCGCCCCGCTCTTGGAACTGATATCGAGTCCGCCGATCCTTAGCCCTCCGGCCGTAGCATCAGCCTTGAGATTATAGGAAATGATGTTCTCTTTTCCCGAGTAGGCACCCACTTGATACTCCATCTTGCGGGAGCTGCCATCGAGCACCTGTTGGTTACCAAATCTTGTCGTTCGTGCGATCCGGTCGGATTCCTGCAGCAGCTGCTGCGCTTCCAGGTTCAAATAGCCCCGTTCGCGCTCGCCAATGTTGTCACTGGCGGCCTGCACTCCCAACTCCCGGAGTCGAATCAGGATGTTAGAGATCTCGTTGAGACCGCCTTCACCGACCTGAATCATCGAAACCGCGTTGAAGGCGTTCTGGCGGGCCATCGAAATCCCGCGTGTTTGCCCTCTTATATCTTCTGAAATTGCCAGACCGGCAGCATCGTCGGCCGCCTTGGTGATTCGCTCACCCGAGGCCAATTGTGCCATTGATTTTTCCGCTCTGGCCTGTTGCACAGACAGCCTGCGTTGCGCATTGATCGACGGTACGTTTGTCGAAATTCTTAAGCCCATTATGTTCCTCCAACGTTCGTTAAGCTAGACTCGGCCCACTGACCATCAGTGAATCGAGGTCCTTAACCTTCCTTTCTTAAGTTGTGCTGGAGGCACTAAGAGTCTCGAGCAAGGGTGACGACCTTGCTCGAGCTTGCTGACTGGGTTTTCCCGTTCCGCGTACGTGCTCCAACGTGTTCACAGAACTTCTCGGCTAAGGTCCAGTAAACTTAAGACTTCAGTCCAGTCGGGTTCGAACGCAATGCGTCTTGTTACTAGAATTGCAGACTTTTTTTGAGAATTTTTTTTTGGCTAAAATGAAACGAAAACTCTTAGGCAGCAAAAAGTCGAATCAATAAGAGACAAGGCCCCGAGCGAGTAGATCATCTTGAGGCGCAATGGTGTCCATAAGGTCTAAGAGTCGTTGCAGCTCAGAGCGCAGATCCTCGGGTGAAGGTCGGGCTAAACCCTCTCTTAAACTCAGTTGCAGCTGAGAGTACACACCGCCCGAGTGGGCGCTATCGGGAGTGTACCAAGTGTTAAGTGAGATCTCTGCGATTTCCACGGCTCGCTGAAAGTCTTCGGATCTGTCGGGATGGCGAAGAACCACGAACAGATGGGGCAGTTGAGTCGGCTCAGCGTAGGCTGAAAGGCCTTGTGAGAGAAGCTGTAGAATTTCAGGATCTTGAATCACGACGTTGCGACTCTCTACGAGTGTTACAAAGCTCTCGGTTTCAGGCGCGCCCGTGAGGGCCAGAACGCCGTACTTGACCAGAAGAAGATCGTTGTCTTGAAGAAGCGTTCTGACTACGGGGTAAAACACATCGGGGCTAAGATGCCCTACCTGGAACAGAGCTACAAAGTGAGTGAACACTTTGAAACTGCGCTGGGATCGGATCCGCTCGACCCAGCCCTCAACGTCTTCCGGTAGATTGTCATTCATATAGCTCTGATGAGGCGAGGGCGTTGGGTTGAAAGCACCACCGCCGCCACCGCCGCCGTCTGCTAAGAAGCTGGGTTCAAAACCCTCTGGCTTAGCACGGTCGGCTCTTCGCTGCTCAAGCTCCGCATCCAACTCAAAACGTAAGGCTTGCCGCCTCTGCTTATCGGAGAGCTCCTCTTTTTCGGATTCTTCTTCCGACTTTTCGTCATCCTCATTCTCTTCACTGTTCTCTTCCTCTTGGCTCACCTGACTGTGGTACTCCTCCATCAGTTCCTGGAGCACCTGGGTTGAGTCATCTTGAGGCACGAGACCAAACAGGCTCAGGCCTGCTCTGAGAGTTTTCAAAATTCCCTTGGAGCCGGGAGCTGCCCGGTCCCCGACATCCATAGAAAAGGAGGAGGGCCGCTCATCAGTGAAACCATCCACCTGTTCCGATTTGGCTCCCACATCTAGGAAAGTCCTATAAAGGAGCCCTGGCACGATGACCACAAGGACAATAATGATAGTAATCGGGGCCTTTTTCACACTCACCTCACCTGTGATTCATCGCATGAATCATGCCGGCGAAGGCTTTCTAACTCCTTGATTTTTCAGGGCTTTTTGGGTGAACCAAAATTAGACAGTCGTCAGGTTCGTTGCAGCTTACGGCCGCAAATCCAAGGAAACCCTTTAAATTCCAACGGCTTAGCTCTTGGTGCCGCTAAAAACCTAGGGTGACCCTTTTCGCTGGAATAGACCCACATCGAGACGGGGGCTTTGGTCCAGTCGAGCTATAATGAAAGGATGAAGGTCCCCGGCGGCAGTCCAGGTCAGGTGATAAGTTTTGAGGAAGCTCAAGAGCGCCAGCGTGCCGAAGATGCGAAACGGCGTCAGCGCCAGCTCCGCGCCGAGGCTCTGGGCTGGGTGTCTCCGACAGCACCTTCCCCAACGGACCCCCACACTCGCGACCCCGAACAAGATCAGAAGGCAGCTCTGCGCAGATTTTTAGATTGGTCTGCCACTCTCAGAGGCAACCGATCCAAGCTGCGCCGAGGGCGCGCCCTCCGGCGACCTCTTCTAAGAGGATACACGCGAGTAGCAAGCCCTGAGAAAATTCAGAAGGGACAAAAAATAGCTCGCATGGCATGATCAATAAAGTCATGACGAAAACTAACACCCCCCTACCTTTTCAAAAAATCACTTCAGCAGAGCGGGCGCATTTCCTTAAAGAACTGGGAGCGAGGCTTCCAGATCTGGTCGTCTCCATGGCCGGTGATAAACCCAAACGCTACAAGATGACCCGAGTGGACAGTTCACAAAGGGTGTTTGTGCAAACCCCAGTTAATTTGCCCACAGGTGAGTACCTTGTGAATTTGGGCGTCGACAGCGGTGTTTATTTTCTCACGGCCCAGCTGACTCCCACGCCCGGGGGATTCCTCATAGATCTTGCGGGCGACGTTTTTAAGTTTCAACGTAGAGGCAACTTTAGGTGCCCCATTGCGGGCAGCTCCCAAGCCAAAGTTAAAGTTTACAGCTCCCCCGCTCGCCAGAGTTTAGGGGAGTTCCGACTCAAGGACCTGAGCGGCCATGGGCTGGCCTTTTATCTGCCAGAGCAGACCAATCTGATGCTGTGGCAGCCCAACTCCGTTTTCCATGTGGACGTGAAAGTTCTCGATCAAAACTTTCAAGGCCTCAAAATGGTGCTGCGGCACTTGCACCCAGAGGCCCCACCTTGGGTCGGTGCGGAGCTTTTGGAACTGTCATTTGCTCAAGAAACCGATTTGAGCGGTGTGGTGCTGGAGCTGCAGCGCGAGTGGTTCCGGTCCCGTGAGGCGGGCTAGTGAAGATCCTACTAGCGCTCCTTTGTTTGGGTTTTTCCCATGCAACTCTTGCCGCCACTCTTCCGCAAGGCATGAACGCATCCGAGCGTGAGCAAACGGCTGAGCTGGTCGCCTCAAGCTCCGCGCTCAGATCCGCACAGCTGCATCGAAGTCTGGACCACTCCGAGGGACTGGATCTATCTTTATCCTTTGAGAATTTGCCCCTAAGTCAGCTGCCCATCATGGGGGTGGGCGCCGAGCGCCTAGAAGATCAAAACTTCATTCGCCTCCAGGTCGGTACGGGGCTGATCAGGTCCGTGGACCTAGCTCTATTTTTGACCCCGCTCAATCCAAGCACCCCGCTGAGTAATTACGGGGGGCGCATCCGCTGGACCTTCTATCAAGATGCTGAGAGCCCTCTTTTTCTGGCTGTGTTTATTGACGGTGGCAATACCAACCTCAGCGATCAGGTTCTGATGCAAACCGTAGCTGCAGGAACCCAAGTGGGCTTCAAAAGAAAACAGCTCTCTTTGAGTTTCTTTTTAGGAAGCCAGCTCACCTTTTCCAGATTTCGCGGCGGCGGCGAGGGGATCACAGACTCCGGCCATCCGGAATCCTACACTTTCACTTCTTTCCCCATGGCCCTGGGCGGAGTTTACGACTTCCGAAAATGGTATTTGGGATTTGGAGTGGACAGGCAGTCGGACACATTGATTTCAGCTAAGATCGGCAAGGTGTTTTAGTCGGCGCGAATCTTGGCAATGATTTCACTGGTGGAGCGGCCAGGAACAAAACCCAAAGAGTGAACAGTGCCGCCAGCTTTCTTAACAAAGTCTCCTCCGACAATGTCTTCCACTTTCCAGTCGCCGCCTTTGACGAGTGCATCGGGCTGAAGCTTTTCAATGAGGCTCAGTGGAGTGTCTTCTGAAAAGGGCACGACCAGATCCACACACCTGAGCGCTGCGAGCAGGCGGCCGCGCTCCTGCCACGGAAGTATCGGGCGCCCTGGGCCTTTAAGGCGAGTCACACTTTCATCGCTGTTGATCGCAACCACAAGAAAGTCTCCCAGAGATCTGGCTTGCTCCAGGTAGGTGAGATGTCCCGCATGTATAAGATCAAAACACCCGTTGGTGAAGACCACCTTGCCGCTCTGCTGAGAGCGCCACTTTTGGATTTGTGCTTGCGCCTCATCAGCGGAGGAGACCAGGCCCATCAGCCCATCTTTCGGTGATAAAGCCCTACGCCCGAAAGGTACCTAGCCACGTCTCGGCGCACGATCAGGCTCAGGAGCGGAAGAACGAGAAGACCTGTGGCCCAGATCATCAGGTGACGCCACAGAACAGCCAGCGGATAAGTCCAAGAGGACTGCTGCTGGGCCGTGCCTAAGCGAACATTCATCGTCCAATCGCCCAGGGACTGCCCGATAAGGCTTCGCGTGGCCAACTGATAGATAAAGGATACGCCCAGCACAAGCACACCCAGTTGAACTGAGGCCAGAAGGCTGGTGCGCGGATCCTGAATAAGATTGAGCAAATCAATGTTGGCAAAAGCCATAAGGCTCAGCACACAGAAAAAGGAGAGCACCGCTACGGTTAGAAGATCAATTGCGGCCGCCGTTATGGCCGTCGGCACGGGACGCCACATGGGGCTTCCCTCCAGCTCTGAAGTCGGTTGGGCTTTAGCCACCAGAGGTTGGTTTTGCGGGAAGGCCTTTCTTAAGGACTCTTCCATCTCGCGATTGCGCTCTTTCTTTAAAGGGACTTGGTTCTCCATTTCGGGAGTTTTCAAAAGCTCACGCTTTGGTGGCCGCAGAGGAGTGTTCTCGCGGGGCAAAGGCTGGAAAATTTTTGGCGGCTCGGAAAAGGGCTCGTCAAAATCTACCGAAGACGGAAACTTAGAGAGGAGATCTTGCATGGACTTTTCGGCGGGGCCAAGTCCTTCCAGGACCGGCTCATCCAGCAGGGATTCGGGTTGCTGAGGCAAAGACCTTGGAGCAGAAGACACGCCGGCCTGAGACTCACGGTGGAGACGTTCTACTTTAGAGTAAAAGCCCAGCCCCTCCGTGAGGGGTTGAAATTCAAAGTCTTCTTTGTCCATGACTTCACCTCTTAAACCGCTAGATCAGACCTCTAGCACGTACTTTAGGACGGAGGTTATACACACGCAAGCCGTTTCAACGCGCAGCACTTGGCTGCCTAGGGTGATCGGCGGGTGCCCAAGGGATGAGAATAACTCAACTTCCGCCTCTGAGAAGCCCCCCTCGCTTCCTACAAAATAATACACATCCTGAATCGACTCTGGGGCTATCGTGGACAGTTGGGTGCGAAGGTTCACCTGCCCTTGGCCCTCGTAAAAGAACAGACCCAGCTGGCCCTCATCTCGGTTAATTTCAGACAAAAGATTTTTTAGGTCCTCGCAAAAGTTGAGCTCCATGGGCTCAGGGCGACCTGACTGCTGGCAGGCGCCCTGGATGATCTTGTTCCACCTGGGTAGCTTTTGCTCAAGGACCTGCCTTTTCTTGATGAACGAAAAGTCCGTGGGAACCAGATGCAAGGAGTGAACACCTAGCTCAACAGATTTCTGGAGGACGGCTTCCAGAACAGGAAATTTTGGAACCGAAAGCACCAGGTGAAGATGAGGCCGCGGACGGGCGGGAACCTTGCGCGACTCAAGGAGCGTGGCTGTGGCCCGTTTCTTTTCTAAGCGGGTCACCTCAACCAGATGAATCTCACCATCCCCCTTTAGGACCTCGAACTTATCCCCTTCCGCTTGCCGGCAGACTTTGAAGATGTGGTGAAACACTTCGTCCTCAAGAAGCACGTGATCGCCCCTGAAGCTGCTCGCCTCAATCCAATACCTTCTCATGGCGTGTCCCGCCTCTGAGCCGTGAACCCAACCCAGTCGCCCTTTTCTGAACGGCGAAGGATGTTAAATTCCCCGTCGCTAAAAAATTCGGCTTTAAAATCGGCCTCGTGCTCCTTTAGCACTCCTGACACGATCAGCAGCCCACCAGGGCGAACCGCTCGAACCAGACCGGCGCGCAGATGAACCAGAACACTTTGAATGATGTTGGCAGCAACGACATCAAACTCATCTACAAACTGTTCCAGGGGACGTGCCGTCACTTCCACACCAGCTGCGCCATTAAATTCCAGATTTTCTGTGGCCACCCTGACAGCTTCCGGATCGTTGTCGATCCCCACCACATGGCTGTAGCCCTGACGGAGGGCCAGGTAAGCTAGCAGACCCGTCCCGGTGCCCACGTCCAAGAATTTACCAGCCGGAGAAAGAAGCGCCATATGCTCCGCCACGAGCTGAGTCGTCTCATGAGTTCCCGTACCAAAGGCCATGCCGGGCTCAATACGGAAGCTCACCTTGGCATCTGGTGGGACGCTCTCCCAGCGCGGGACAATCCAAAAGCCAGGTGTCAGCTCAAAAGATGTGTAGCCCTTTTTCCATTCATGAAGCCAATCTTTGGACTCTTCTTTTAGGATCGACCATAGGGCCCCATCCGAGCTGCCCTGAGGTGAAATGTTGTAGGGCGCCTGGCTGAGGCGGGATTTGAGCTCCTCACTCGGGGCCTCTGTGAAGTAGGCCTTCAAGCTTTTGGTTTCCCCTTCAACGACCCTCGGCTGAAACTGGTGAAGGGTTTGTTCAAAGCTAAGGTCTTCAGAGACCCCTTCGGCTCCATACTCAAACAGCAGGCTGGCCAGCTCCTCTTCAAGGGAGGCCGGCACCCGCTCCATCAAAAGCACAAAGTAAATCATCCCCGACTTTTACCCTACGCTTGGGTGTCAGGCACCTTTTATTGGAGGAGAGGGAGGCCAGGTGACTCATTGCCCCACTAAAAGGTGCCTGACACCGGCCTAGGTCCATAAAGATTGAAAATGAGACAGCCGATAATTCTAGTGAGCTAGGACGGCTGCAATATCCAAGGACGGCAAATTTCCCAGGGAGGGAAAAACTATGTTCAAAGGATGGGCTGTCACTTTGGCTCTCGCTACGACCTTGCTTATCAACTCAGAGGTCAGCGCACAGAACTTCTCAGATGAAATCCATAAAAACATGGTCATTCAGGTAAAAAAGAATCTGCCTCTTCACCGGGGTGAGCCCATTCGCAAAGACTACGTCTTAAATGCGGGCCATGGGCAGGGAATGGAAGCCGGAATGATTTATCCGATCTACCGTAGGGCTCCGATCCATGATCCGTTCTTCAACCGCTCCCGCGGAGACCTCGTGGTCCACGTGGGCGATCTGCTCGTCTTCCATGTCGAACAGGAAGTGAGTGTGGCGAGGCTTCACTCTTTAACGGACCCAGCCAGCCGCCCCCTGCTGGATGAGCCGGCCGTGATGGTAGGAGATGCGGTGAACGTGTCAGCTGGCAGAAAGCCTGCCGCGGCTCAAGTAGGCCCAGCCCCTCTGCAGCCCGAGGGTGCCAAAGAGGCCGCAGGACTTAGTCCCGAGCGGGCTCTAGAAGTTCTTGAGTCCTATCAAAAGGCACAGGCTCCGAAGCCCCAACCCACACGAGTTGAGGAATCACCTGCTGATGCGGGCTCTCTTTTTCAAGAAGACCCCAACCTTCCCACTCCCCTGCTCTAACAAAAAGGTTCCAGGTTCCTTTTTTTAACAGAACCGAAAAGGAACCCTCTTAGAGCCGGAATAAAAAAAGGTTCCTTTTTCGTACAAAGCCGAAAAAAGAACCTGGAACCTTTTTATTTAATCCGGAAAAGGAACCTGGAACCTTCTTTGGAGGGCTAGGCGTCGGCCTTATTGTCAAAATCCATAAGCGGCAAAGACACGGCCAAATCTTTGGACTTGGTCTTTGGCTGCGGAGTTTGCACAACGCGCTGCTGGAGAAGTTGGAAAATCGGCTGCTTGATGTTGAGCTGATTGTCTTGAAGGACGCACTGGCGACCCTTGCGGTTCTCAACATTGATAATCAGCGGGGCCTTGAGATTGGCCGTCATTTCTTTGGGATCATTGGGAATGGTGATGATGGAGAAGGCGCGCAGGCGCTCCATGCTTTGAGCTCCCAAGGAGGCCAGGTCATGCTTGGTCAGGGCTAGGGAAAAGTTCTGATCGAAGAGTTCCGGCTCCAAGACTGGAAAGGCGATGTCGGGAAGCTCGCAGCTCTGAAGCCATGCAAAGATTTCATCCCCCGGATCATCTAAAAGGACAAACTTATGAAGCTCTGAGAAGCCCAACAGGCCTTCATCCAGAGTGAGAATGTCCTCTTCAGTCACTGTCACATTGCCAAATCTTGTTGTGGAAATCACCATAACCCCTCCCAAATGCGCCCCCCTAGTTTAGACACATTGCAGACACTCGGCGGTTCATCAGTTTTTAGTATTCATCAACAAGATAAGGGAGCAAGCGAAAACTGGACCTAGGTCCACCAAAACCCTATAAAACCTACAATTTCGGGTAGGAATGGAGCAAGGCGTCGCAGTTTGCTTAAGGAGTGAGCAGCCTAGCCGGCTAGGACTTAAGGAGCTTGGAAACTTCGCGTGTCTTCTCGGAGCTGGTTTGTACCGACTCTTTGTTTTGATCTTGGATCGCTAAGTACACTTCTTCCCTATGAATCTTAGTGTCCTTGGGCGCTTCAATACCCAAGCGAACTTGCTTCCCTTTGATCTGCACAACACGAATTTTAATATTGTCGTCGATGGCTATGCTTTCACCGAGTTTTCTGGTCAGAACTAGCATTGAGTGGATCTCCTTCAACATCCTAGTCAAAGATTTTTGATACCGCCATCACCCCGTGAAAAAATCTTCGGCACAAATTGGCTGGAGGTTTAGCTATTATTGCTACCGAATAAAGTCAAGGAGACTTGTTTGTAGCAGCTGACCGGAGGTGTGAAGGGAAGTCTTCAATGTATTTTCTGCTCTGTTAATATCTGTAACTAATTCAAAAGCATCCACGTCTTCCGCTTGGGACTTAACGGCCTTGGCATCCACTTCGGCCCTGTGAATAGCGTTGAAGGTGGCATCTAAAGTGTTCACCCTTGCGCCTAAACGAGATCTTAGCAAAACGGCTTGGGAGATAGCGCTGTCCAAGTGATCAAGACTTTCTTGGATGCCCACCTTGTCGTTCGTCTGGAGGGAGATCCTCAGATCATCCATGACCTTGAATATATTTACGCCCTTGTGCCCAATGTTCGGCGTGGCTTCCACCGAGTTTGCAATTTGCGGTGCGACCTCTGAGGCGGGTCCCCTCACCACGTGCAACTCCTTGGAGTTGTTGTGCTGGTACTCGTTCAGTGGGCCTGGCTCCGGCTCAGGAGCTGACATAACGTCCCTGCGAAGGTCCATGCCATGGAACACGGAACTGCCAGGAACGTTGATGGCGATCTTGGTTTCCTTATCGACCGGCACCATGATCTCGCCGTGATCGCCGCGGTACTGCCCGACGGGATCAAAGGGGGGCTGAACCGTCGAAAATCCGCCAAACAAAAAACGATCCCCCAGCTTTCGGTTTCCGATTCCGACCAGATGGTGAAAAAGCTGCTCCACCTCGGTGGCAACCACCTTGCGGGTCTCGTCACTGGCGCCAGCATCACTGGCCTGCCCGATGGCAAGCTCTTTAGCTCGAATGAGAGTCTCTGTAAGGTCCCCTAAGCTTTGCTCGGAGAACTCCAGAAAGTTCTTAGCTGAAGTGATGTTCTTCATAAATTGATCGATGCCGTGAATTTCCGTGCGCTGCTTAAGAACGCGTGTGGCCGCGATAGGATCATCCGAGGGCTTAACGACCCGCTTTTGCGTCGCAGCCTTATTTTGCAGATCAAAAACCTCTCCGCGGTTCTTGTGGAGGTTACTGTTGACCTGATTATAGGACATCTTATCGGCTACTCTCATAACTCCCTCTTAAGGCATCCTCTTACCGCTTCAGATTAATGACGGTGTCGAGCATTTCGTCAGCGGCCCTTATGAGCTGGGCCGAAGCATCAAAGGTTTTCTGATACTCGATCATTTTCGTGGTTTCCTCATCCAGACTCACACCGCTGATGCTCTCCCGAATGTTGCTCAGTTGTTTGATCATATTGGACTGAGTCTCATGTTCGTTGGAAATTCGATCCGTGACGATACCCACCCGGCCCACCAGGCTCTGATAATACTCATCAATCCCTGCAGACCCCTCACCCATGATCTTCTTAAACTGCAAATCCGAGATGGCGTTGGCGATACGGTTGTCGCCTGGCGCACTGGGCTGTCCCGCCACCGCAATCCGAGCAACGTCATCTAAGATGCCTTGGCTCACCTTAAGACGCGAGGCGGCTCCCTGACGATCCAGATCAGCTTCAAAAAAGTTAACGCCCGACCGGTCGTAAGCATTGTACCCGGATCGATGAAGCTCGTTCACACTGCCGGCCAAATTGTGAGCCATATCATCCAGGCCCGTGAGCATCTCTGAAATAAAATCGTCGCGAATGGAGAGAATCCCTCCAAGAGCCCCTTGATTGATCTGTCCAGTTACAGCCACCGGCTTTGCATTGGGCCCGGACTTGTAGAAAATATCCACACCGCCCTCAGCTTTGGTGCCCCGGGCGGGAGTTCCGGCGGCTAAAAGCTCTTTAGCCTCATAGCCACTCACGAGCACCGCCGTGTTCCCGGCTGTGATGGTCACCTGACCGCCTTTTCCTTCAGCCCAGCGTATGTTGATTTTTTCGCCGAGCTTCTTGATCAGCAGATCTCTGCGGTCCCGCTCATCGTTGGCGTTGGCTCCAGAGAGTTCCACCGCCTGAATTTTTTCGTTGAGGGAGGCTATCTCCCTGGTGATTTCGTTGATGCCAAATACTTCAATCTTCGCGCGTTCGTCTAAATCACGCCGGATGTCCTGGAGACTATGATTTGCGTTGTTGAAATCTTTGGCCATAAAGTTGGCTGACTCAGCGACATGGGTCCTTGCAGCCATGCTTTCTGGATTGGCCGTCAGCTCACGTACGGCATTGAAGAATTTGGAGATTGAGGAGTTCAAGCCTTCGACGAGCTGCTCGTTATAAACTTGCTCCACTCGCACCATGGCATCGGCTTGCCCGTCAAGAAAGCCCAGCTGCGATTTTTCTTGAGCGATTTGGCGTTCTAGATGGGGGTTGTTCACCCGGGTGACGTTAACGGGTTTAGCGCCCGTGCCCATGCGCAGCCGACCTCGGCCGGTGGGCTCATTGGTCTGAAGCTCCACGCGCTGGCGCGTGAAACCCTCAGTCTCTTTATTGGCAATGTTATGACCGACGGTGTGCAAAGCGGTTTTGCTGTTCATCATGGACCGCTTGCCGATGTCCATCATACCCATTATTTTGGCCATTCTAGCCCGCCCTACTCCCCATCCGTGGGGAAGCAAATATCAGATCACAGCTCCTTGCGCACAAGGTGCCCGGGTGCCTGTGAAGGCTGAATTTTCCCCTGGCTCTGGTATGTGTTCTTATCCTGCAAGGTATCCTTAATTGACTGCATAGCTCCGTTAATGGAACTCAGCGCAGCCTGCACTAAAACTTCATTTTCTTTGTTGATCTCAGAGACCCGCTTGATCAGCAGCTCAAGCACCGACTGGGCGTTGCGAAGCTTTTCGCCCTGGGGTCCGTCAAACCGTGAAGCAATCTCAGAGAGTCTCGGACGCTCTACATCAGCACCGATTAAATGCGCCAAGTCCTTTGCACAGCGCATGCGCTGAGTTTCCAGGGACTTGATCTTAATGATCATCGCTTCTTTGGCTCTGTTGTTCTCACTGAGTCCTTCGACGTTGGATTCAACCAGAATGTCTTTTTCACGCCGTACAACTTCGAGCAGGGCGCGGTACACCTTGACCAACTGATCCAGGCAGGACACCAACTGATTGTAGTTTTGATCTTTTAAATTGAGATCCATCTCAACTCCCCTCAGGTAGGCATCTTAAGGTGTTCGTCGATCAGTCTGTCAGCGATAGATTCTGCATCCACTCGGTAAGCGCCGGCATCTACCAGCTTCTGCAGCCGAGCCACCTTGTCAGTGTCTACTGAGTCGTCCACCTTCGCCAGCTCCATGGCCTTCTGAATGTGGCGTGCATCTTGGGAAACTTCCACCTGCGCTGAAGTAGAAACATTGCCGGCGGATCGTTCGTTTTTGTTATCAATTTTTTGCTGCTCCAGCGTGGAACTGCCGCCAATCTTTGCGGAATTCACTGCACCGGTTTGCACGTTCGAAACTTTCATGGACCCTCCAGCCTAAGTAGATCTTCCTACCTTTAAATGTACCATAGTGAGACACCCCTATCAAACAAACACCACTGGCAGTCCAGCTCGGTTAAGCAACCGAGATGACTTAAAGAAGTTGCAACTTTATGCTCTCCCTTGGCGCCACTTCCACTGGAGCACGTTCTCGCCATCGACGATGCGACCAAGATCCTGATTCGCAGACAGCTGCTCACCCAAGGTCCGGGGCTGGGACCATCCGCGAAAACTTAAGGTGGAGATCCCCATGGAGGGACCATGGTCGAGTTGAATGTACTGCCGTCCCTGGTCTTCATAGTGAGCTCTCACCACCCCAGGCATGGGCGCACGCACAGAACTTTGCTCCCCGCTAGCGGGAAGGCTCAGTTCAAACCCGTCCTCTTGCATTTTAAGAATCGGCGGCTGATCGTCTTTGGCCGGCAGGGGCATGATAACCTTGGGCAACGGTTGAGGCTGGTCGGCCGTTCCAAGTATTTTGGCTTTGACGTCTTGGTAGATCAGCTCGGCCATTCCGAGGCCGCCGCCGTCCCCCCAAGTTTCCACGTACTGCTCATCCATTTTTTCCGCGTAGATTCTTTCAGCCATGTTCTTGGGAATAAGGCTGGACTCCGGCACGGAAGAGCGCATGGCTTTGACCATTTCTCGGAGAAAATGTTTTTCGTAGGACTTTGAGACTTCTTTTAGTTTTTGATCGAGCTCGTCCTGCGGGTTGCTGCGATGAACGGGAATGATGGGAGCTGATTCGATCTTCATAAAAAAAATAGGGGAGGAAGGTTAGGGTCGCGCATCCTGCGCTTCTCTAGCATGGATTTCTTGAGGGCTATTCCTTAACCCGAGAGGAACCCAAGCCTCTGTTTCCTGCAAAAACATTGACCTTCCTGGTAAGTCTCTAACTCCTCCCCCCCCGGGGCTGACACATCCATGTGTCTCCATGCCCATAGAATCCATTTTATCCGCAATCATCTCAATCTGAAACAGCCTATAAGTCTTGAAATTAAAGGATTTCAAGCTCTCCCTCCAAAGCTCCCGCGCTTTTGAGATTCTGTAAAATCGTGATTAGATCCTTGGGACCGACACCTAAGTCGTTGAGTGCATTGACCAATTCGCCAACCTGGGCCGTGGGCCCAACGAGGGCCACCCGCTGCCCAGAGGCCTCCTTGCCAGGGCCACTGGCCGGGCCTCGAAGGCCGGCATTTTCTGGACTAGCCTGTCCCACTTGGATCGACATGTTGCCATGACTCAGAGCCACTTTGTGCACCCTGACGTCTTGACCAATGATCACGGTGCCCGTGCGAGGGTTGATCACCACTCGCGCCTTTTGATCTGTCTCTACCTCAAGTCCTTCGACTGAAGCCAAAAGCTCAACGGACTTGCCTTGAAAGTGCGGTGGCACAATTAGGTCCACCGTGCTTGGGTCCACAGCCTTGGCGTAGTGTCCCCCAAGATCCATGTTGATGATCTTGGCCATGCGGGCTGCGGTTGTGAAATCAGGATTGTGTAAAGTGAGTCGAAACATAGAGCGATCACCTAGGTCGGACTCCAAATCCCGCTCAATGATGGCTCCAGCAGGCATGTGGCCTGTGGTGCTGGAGTCATCAGAGG
>CAYRIE010000007.1:0-18416 GCA_964424215.1 uncultured Pseudobdellovibrionaceae bacterium | reverse complement strand
GGACTTTCGCCCTTAGCCTCCTGCATGGCCTCTTCCATAAGCTCCAGGAACATTTCATAGCCGACCGAATCGATATGTCCCGACTGTTCCTCGCCCAAAAGTGTGCCAGCTCCGCGAAGCTCCAGATCGTACTGGGCGATGACGAGGCCGCTTCCAAGAGCCGTGTTCTCCTGAATCACTCGCAGGCGCTCCTGCGCATCTTTATCGAGCGTGCGACCCTTTGGAATCAGCAAGTAACAGTAAGCGCGCCGTCGGCTGCGGCCCACCCGGCCCCTGAGCTGGTAAAGCTGACTGAGGCCAAAACGGTGAGCATCGTCAATGAACATGGTGTTGGCATTGGGGATGTCCATGCCAGCTTCGATGATCGTCGTACAAATCAGCACATCGATCTCGCGGTGAAAGAAGGCCACCATGGTTTTTTCAAGCTCTTTTTCATCCAGTTGGCCGTGCCCCACGCCCAGTCGCAGCCCCGGCAAAAGCTGGCGCAATTCATCGGCGACCGAGTAAATGGACTGAACGCGGTTGTGCAAATAGAAAACCTGTCCGCCTCGATCCACCTCCGACATAATGGCGCGCCGGACCGTCTCCGGATCAAATCTGGTCACAAAGGTTCGGGTTGGCAGCCTGTCCACCGGGGCCGTGTTGATCATAGAAAGATCGCGCATCCCGATAAAGCTCATGTTCAGCGTTCGCGGAAGGGGTGTGGCTGACAGACTGAGGGTATCAACCTGCACACGCAGGCGCCGGAGCTTTTCCTTATGACCTACGCCGAATTTTTGCTCTTCATCCACCACTAACAGGCCGAGGTTTTTAAACTCAATAGCGGAGTTCAGAAGACGGTGAGTGCCGATGACGATATCAATTTCACCTGTCCTAAGCCCCTCGATGGTGGCTTTAGCTTCTTTGTTAGAGACGAACCTGTTGAGCAGAGCCATTTTTAGGGGCCAGTGTTTAAAGCGGCTTTTAAAATTCTCAAAGTGCTGAAAGGTAAGAATCGTGGTGGGGGCAAGTACGGCCACCTGCTTGCCTTGAGCCGCCGTTAAAAAAGCAGCGCGCATGGCAATTTCGGTTTTGCCAAAGCCCACGTCACCACAGATCAGCCGATCCATGGGAGTGTCTTTAGAAAAATCACGCTGAATATCTTCCATGGCCTGCAGCTGATCGGGGGTTTCCTCATAGGGAAACTCATCCACAAATTTTTGAAAGTCGGTCGTATCCGTCGGCAGCGGCGTTCGCCGAGTGGATTTCCGCAAGCTGTAGAGTTTCAGAAGTTCATCGGCCATCTCACGCAGCCGCTTTTTGACCCGCGTTTTTGTTTTCTCCCAGCCCGTTCCGCCCAGCTTATCGAGCACCTTGGTTTTTGATCCACCGTACTTGTGCAGCTGATTGAGGCGGTAGATCGGAAGGTAAAGGCGGTCTTTGTCTTTGTAACGAAGTTCCAGGTACTCAGCCTCAACTCCGTGAAGGGACATAACTTTCATCCCCTCAAACACTCCTACGCCGTGCAAAGTGTGCACGATATTGTCGCCGACCTTTAGGTCCTGAAAGGAGATAGCAGCCAGAGTTTGGGTGGCCACCTGGGTGGATTTCGTCGCAGACCGTCTGCGCGGAAAAAAGTCTTGGCCACGCAGAAAGAGAACTCGGTCCTGAGGCAGCCTGAGCGACTCTGAGATTTCTTGTGAAGTGAGAACGAGGCCGGGTTGGGGGATCTGCTCCCAGGTGTCGGGCAGCTCCTGCTCCCAAGAGGCCGAGAGCAAGTCATCATCGCTCCAGAGGGATTTAAGGCGCTGCCTCTGCGTTTCAGAGGAGACGCCCAAAAAGACCGTGTATCCCTGCTCCACCTCTTTGCGGATCAGCTCACCCATCTGTTGGGGCTCGGTTGGCCCCTTGGCTGGGGCGACAGCTGAGAGTGTCAGGTGGGTCTCATCGTCCTGCTCCTCAGGGGACTCGGTCAGGATGTCCACCTTGGAAAAGGAGATCACCTTTCCTGGAAGATCTTCCTGAAAACGCAAGCGCAGCAAAAGCTGACTCGGGTGAATATTTAAGGGCACTTCGGGGCTTTGTTCGCGCTCATCTTTTAGATCTGAAACAGCCTGATCCATCGACTGCACGACATCCGTAGGCTGAACCCACCAAGAGATTCCGGCTTCGGCGACATAGTCTAAGGGGCGCCCCGGCTCCTCATAAAATAGCGCCGTTAAATACTCCAAGCCCGGGAACACTTTGCCTTGGCCAAGGTTTTGAAGGTAGATCTGCGCTTCAGGTTCGTCCTGTAAATCGCGCTCGGCGAAATCCTCTTTGAGCTTTTGCGCAGCCCTCATGCGAAATTCAGAGCCCCAGTCCATTTCTCGGCAAGGAGTCACCCAACAGGTTTCAAGGGGCTGCGTGGAGCGCTGCGTGGTGGGGTCGAACGTTCTAACAGACTCGATCGTGTCGCCGAAAAGCTCTATGCGCAAAGGTGCCCTATAGTAGGGGCAAAAAAGATCCAGGATGCTTCCCCGCAGAGAGTACTGGCCGAGGTCTTCAACGTAGGGCGCAGCTCTGTAGCCGAGCTCGCCGAGAAACTCTGGGAGCTGCTGGGGCAACTCCTCTCCCACGCCCCACAAAAAGATGCGCTCTTTGAGGTTCTCCATGGGCGCGGTCCACTGAGCCAGTGAACGCGGCGTGGCGAGATAAACCCCAGGTTCTTTGTGAAGCGCGCGCGCAAGCCATCCAACTCTTGCGGCTGAAATCTGCGGCGACGGGTAAAGTCCCGTGGCGGGCCACACGTCAAATTCTGGCAGCTTTTGCAAGGGGACGTGGGGCAAAACCGCCGCTACACCCTTGGCCAATCGGTCGACTTCTTTGGCACTGGAAGCCACCACCAAAGAGACTCCTGAGGCAGACGCATCAGCGGTACCTATCAGGCTGGCTAAGACGAGGGCGGAATCCGTTCCAGTGATTTTAATCGTTGGGGGCGCTTGATCCAGGAGCCGATTCAGATCTTTCTGAATTCCAAAATGGTTTTGAGCAAGAAACTGCATCACTAAATAATTAAGGCCTTTGATTTAAGAAGGATCAGAATTACCTCCCACGTTATCTTTGCTAAATTGACCATGCGTCAATACCTATGTAAAACATCTGAAGTTTTAACTTCCCAACACTTTGCTGGTAAGGAGCAGGGATGACCTCTCTCATGCCGATTCTTATTCTGACCGTCTTAGTGACTCTCTTTGGGCTCGCTATTTTGTTCGTCTCACATTTTGTGGGACCCAAGCGGAACTGGACCAAGGCCAAACTCATGGCCTACGAAAGTGGTCTGCCCGGCCAAGAGCTCAAATCCAGCAGAGTTTCCATCAAGTACTACCTTACAGCGATACTCTTTATCATATTCGACATCGAAATCGTATTTATGTATCCGTGGGCTTTGGCCTATGGGGATTTCTTGGCAGAGGGCCTCGGGGGCTACGCCCTCATTGTGGCCGGCATCTTTTTGGGCCTATTTATTTTTGGCCTGTTCTGGGAGATCAAATCCAAAGCGCTGGAGTGGGAATAATCCATGGGTACCGACATTTTTGAAATCACCGTGAATTTGATCAAGATGCTGATCATCTTTCTTCTGATGGTCCAGCTTGTGCCGCTTCTTGTGTGGGTGGAGCGTAGAGGATCAGCCTTCATTCAGAACCGATTCGGCCCCAACCGAGTCGGTCCCCTGGGACTTATGCAGCTCGCTGCAGACGGGGTGAAATTCCTCTTCAAAGAGGAGTTCGTTCCACCGGCTGGCAAAAAACTTCTGTTTTATATGGCACCGGTGGTGGCTTTGATCCCAGGTGCTGTAGCTTTTGGAGCCATCCCGCTTTCGCTGCCGATGCACATCGCTCCCTTTGAGATGATGGGACAGACTTGGGGTCCTTACAACTTTGCATTCCAGAGCTATGAAATTGGAATCGGCATTTTGTTTGTACTGGGTGTTTCCAGCCTGGGAGCCTATTCCATGCTCTTAGCCGGTTATGGTTCGGCCAACAAATACGCTCTTCTTGGCGCCTTACGCGCCAGCGCGCAAATGATCAGCTACGAGCTGGCGCTAGGAGCTTCGCTTTTAGGCATGATCATGGTTTACGGCACCTTTGATTTTGCTGAGATGATCGCTCATCAGCAAGGGCCCTTAGCTTTTGCTGCTTTCGGCAAAGAGATTGTCATTTCCTGGCTTCCAAACTGGGGAATTTTCTATCAGCCGCTGGGCTTTCTTTTATTCTTTATCTGTATCTTCGCCGAAACCAACCGCCTGCCCTTTGATCTTCCCGAAGCGGAAGGTGAGATTGTTGCGGGCTATCACACCGAGTACGGCGGAATTAAGTTCAATATGTTCTTTATCGGGGAGTACGGCCACATGATGGTGGGCGCGGCTCTTCTGGCCACCTTTTTCTTTGGCGGCTACGAGCTTCCCCTGATTCCGGGTGAGAGCGTGCAAGCGTGGGTGGCCACGTGGGTAGAGTCAGCCAACTTGGCACAGGTGCTCGGAGCGCTTTTGCTTCACTTGGTCTTTATGGCCAAGGTGCTCTTTTTTCTATGGATATTTATTTGGGTGCGCTGGACTCTTCCTCGCTTTCGTTACGATCAACTTATGAATTTGGGATGGAAAAAGCTTCTGCCTTGGGCCCTAGCCAATATGGTGGTCACGGCGATCCTTATTTTCGTCCTTGCTAAGCCGGGGGCCTAAATCATGACCGAACTGGATCTTCTCTTTTATATCCTCGGTACGCTCTCCGTTTTGGGAGGCCTAGGGTTGGTCCTTACGAAAAGCCCGATCAATTCGGTGCTTTATTTAGTGATGACCATGCTGGCAGTGGCGGGTCTGTTTTTCACCCTTGGCGCGCCGTTTTTGGCGGGAGTTCAGATCATTATCTATGCGGGCGCCGTGCTGGTGCTTTTTGTTATGGTGCTGATGCTTTTTGACCTGAATGAAGATCGAAAAGCCTTCACCCGGGGAATGATCTCAGGGGGCATCAAGCTGGCAGCCGCTGGCGTGTTTGTAGGCCTATTAGTTGGTGCCATCATTTTGTCAGCCCAAAGATTGGTACCTGCAGAATCAGGGGACGTGGCAGCAACTGCTTTGACAGAAGAAGCTTCGCCGGGCGCCTTAGGGGCAGGGCCTGACACCAAGATCATTGCTCAGTACTTATTCACTAAGTATGTCTTTGCTTTTGAAGTGATCGGCCTGTTGCTTCTTATTGTCCCCATTGGGGTTGTGGCACTTTCAAGAATTGCTGGAGGCACCCATGCTGACAATGACAAGTAGCTTGAGTACCGTGGGCCTATCCCACTATCTGATTTTGTCGGTCATCCTCTTTACATTAGGCGCCATTGGTCTTCTGCTGCGCAAAAACATGATCGTCATCCTCATGTCGATTGAGCTGATGTTGAACGCCGTCAACGTCTCCTTTGTGGCTTTCAGTCGATATTTAGACAACCTCGACGGTCAGATCATGGTGTTTTTCGTTATGACCATTGCGGCCGCTGAAGCCGCCGTGGGCCTGGCACTGGCAGTTCACATTTTCAAAAACTTCAAAGAAGTGAACATTCGCTTCTTTGAGCACATGAAGGACTGAGGGCATGAGTTCGGTATTACTGCAAATTCTGTTGTTCGCTCCGCTGCTAGGGTTCCTCGTGAATGGACTTCGGTTCCGAAGCCGAAACCACATCCTGGCCGGGTCTGTGGCCACGGCCGCCGTTGCGGCCTCCTTCGGAGCAGCGGTGCTGCTCTTTATGGAACTTCTTCAGCTTCCTCCGGACAGTCGCTCCCTTAGGGTAGAGCTTTTCCAGTGGCTCAATGTAGCGGGCTTAAGTATTCCGTTCTCTTTTGTGATCGACCAACTTTCCGGTCTGATGATTCTGATCATCACGGGAGTTGGGACTCTGATTCACCTATTTAGCATCGGCTATATGGCAGAAGATGAGCGGCCCTCTAAGTACTTCGCCTACCTGAACCTCTTTGTATTCAACATGCTTCTGCTGGTTACGGGGGACAATCTGATTTTGATGTTCTTCGGCTGGGAGGGCGTGGGTCTCTGTTCTTATCTGCTGATTGGATTTTGGTTTACAGATTCTGCCAAAGCTGCAGCCGGAATGAAAGCCTTTGTCACCAACCGTATCGGTGATGCTGGCTTTCTCCTGGGGATCTTTTTGCTATTTGTCACCTTTGGTACGCTCCAGTTCTCAGGCATCAATGGCCAAGTAGCCGGAGTGACAGCAACGGGCTGGCTGGATCCGATCACCTTAGCGGCGCTTTTCCTTTTTGTCGGTGCCACTGGAAAGTCAGCACAGATTCCCCTCTACGTTTGGCTTCCCGATGCGATGGCTGGCCCCACCCCTGTTTCTGCACTCATCCATGCGGCCACCATGGTCACAGCCGGCGTCTACATGATTTGCCGTCTTAGCTTTTTGTACATCTCAAGCCCTCAGGCTATGGCAGTGATTGCGGTCATCGGTGCTGCCACCCTCCTGCTAGCTGCCATGATGGCGGTCCTTCAGTGGGACATAAAAAAAGTATTGGCGTACTCTACGGTCTCTCAGCTCGGTTACATGATCCTGGCCTGCGGCGTAGGCGCTTTCGGGGCGGCGATGTTTCATCTGATGACCCACGCCTTTTTCAAAGCTCTAATGTTTTTGGGATCAGGCAGCGTCATTCACGGCATGCACCACGAGCAGGACACTCGGCGGATGGGTGGGCTCAGAAAATATATGCCGATCACTCATTTTACTTTTGCAATTGGTTGGCTAGCCATTATCGGCGCGCCGCTGTTTTCAGGATTCTTTAGCAAAGATGAAATCCTATGGATGAGCTGGCACTCCCCCAGGGGAAGTGGACTTCTCTGGTTTGTCGGGATCTTGGGTGCTGCCACCACGGCCTTTTATATGACACGACTGATGGCCCTCACATTTTGGGGAAAATTTCGCGGCGATGCTCAGCATCCGCCCCATGAGTCTCCATGGACCATGACAGTTCCGCTCCTGATCTTAGGTGTTCTTTCTGCTGTAGCAGGCTGGATTGGAATTCCACACGCTCTGGGCGCTGTCCTTCCGGGACACCCACCCCATTATTTGGAGCTATGGTTTCAGCCGGTGCTGTCCGCCATACCTGGAATCGGCGAGCCCAGTATTGTATTAGAGTGGGTGTTCATGGCGATCTCTGTGACCCTTGTCACAGTGGCTGTACTAATGGCCCTAAGATTTTATCTGCTTCGGCCTGAGATTCCACAGCGGCTGCAGCAAAAGTTTCCGCGTTTTCATAATTTGGTCTCCAATAAATTTTTTGTGGATGAAATCTATCAAGCCAGGATCATCGATCCGACGGTCGCCATCTCGCGCAACCTTTGGGCTTACGTAGATGCCGGATTCATCGACAAGATCACTTATTGGGCTGGGGATCTTGCCAGGCGAGCCAACGAGGGCGTGAGAAGTCTGCAAAACGGAAATATCCAGCAGTATGCCATGTATATCCTCGTGGGGATTGTTGGTGGTCTGCTCGTTATACTGATGGGGTCATAGATGCTGCTGCCATTGCTTAGTGAACTACTCATTTTGCCGGTGATCTTCGCTGTTCTCGTAGCGCTGATGCCAACTGCCCAGCTCGTTCGCTGGGTCACTTTGGGCTCGTCCCTGATTCACTTTGTGTGGAGCTTGGCGATTCTCAAGAATTTTGATTCCGGTAACCATCAGCTGCAGCTCGTGGAGCAGTATCACTGGGTCCCAGACTTCGGCATCACCTACTTTTTAGGAATCGACGGGATTTCTCTTTGGTTGGTGCTTTTGACTACCTTTTTGTTACCCCTGATCGTTCTTGGAAGCTGGAACGTTCAAAAACGCGTTAAGGGCTTTCACGTATCGCTGCTGCTGCTTCAGTCAGCCATGCTGGGCACGTTTATGGCGCTGGACGTGGTGCTCTTTTACGTGTTCTTTGAGTTCTCACTCATCCCCATGTACTTCATCATCGGGATCTGGGGCGGTCCACGCAGAATCTATGCAAGCTTAAAGTTTTTCATCTACACGATGGCAGGCTCCGTACTGATGCTTGTGGGAATGATCTACTTGATTCTGCAGGCTGAGGCACAGTTTGGTGCGCCCACAGCGAACCTGCTTGAACTTTATCGCCTGGATCTGCCCTTTATTGCAGGACAGTTTTTGGCGCCTCAAAGCCTCCTCTTCTTTGTCTTTGCGCTGGCTTTTGCCATTAAAGTTCCCATGTTCCCCGTGCACACGTGGCTGCCCGATGCTCACGTGGAAGCTCCCACCGCAGGCTCCGTGATTCTAGCTGCCGTGATGCTGAAAATGGGAACCTATGGATTCATGCGGTTTGCAATCCCCCTGTTTCCAGAAGCCGTCAATCATTGGGCTTGGCTCTTTATGTTCCTTGGAGCCATTGGAATCGTGTACGGTGCGCTTGTAGCTATGGTGCAGGCCGACTTTAAAAAGCTGGTAGCTTACTCCTCTGTTTCCCATATGGGTTACGTGGTTTTGGGTTTGTTTGCGCTCAACCAGATAGGCTTTACGGGTGGGCTCTTTCAAATGTTGGCCCACGGAATCAGCACGGGCGCCCTGTTTCTGCTCATTGGCATGATCTATGAGCGAACGCACTCCCGTCAGATCGATCAGTACGGCGGGCTGGCATCGCTTATGCCCAGATACACAATTGCTTTTTTCATTGTGACCTTTTCAAGTATCGCACTTCCTTTGACCAACGGTTTCGTGGGGGAGTTTCTGATTCTCATGGGCGCCTACCAAGCTGATCCTTATATGGCCTACATCGGGGTGTTAGGGGTGATTCTTGGTGCGGTGTACATGCTTTGGATGTGCAAACGCATCTTCTTTGGTTCTGAAGGGGAGCTGATGAAGTCGCACGCATCTGACCTTAAAGATCTCAGCTTGCGCGAGACCGTCATTATGGTCCCGATTGTAATTATGATTTTTTGGATGGGTGTTTTCCCCATGCACTTTTTGAAGTGGTCCAGGGCGAGCTTAGAGTATTTGGCTGAAAACCGAGAGCAGTATCATCTGACTCTGTTTTTGCCCGATGCTGAGGCCCACTCTACCAATGAGGTTATCAATGAACAGTGACATCAGCCTCGCTAAGGACATTAACTTAGTTCTGCCACTCATCTGGCTTTTTGTTGCCAGCATCATACCCCTAACCATGAAGGTGGTGCTCGGAAACCGCGAGCCCCGTCCCCTGGCAACGTTCATATGGGGGATGCTCGGTCTCCTAGCAGCTTCGGGTACTAGCTTTGCTCTTGTAAGCAATATGCTTCGGGCCTCTGAGAACCCTTACATCTATGGTTTCTCGGGCCTGATCGTAGCTGACGGCATTGCGCTTTGGAGTAGTTATCTGATCTATTTGCTCGGCGCCGTGGGCCTCATGCTCTCTTATGAGCATATCGCCACCAAAGGTAAGAACTTTTCGACCTTTGTGTTCCTTTATCTAAGCTCCATCATCGGCATGGTTCTTTTGGTCTTCTCAGCAGATCTTTTGTTCACTTTTATCGCGCTGGAGCTAACCTCTCTGACCCTTTATCTGCTGATTGCTATGAGTAACGACCGCATCCTGCCGAAAGAGGCCTCCTTTAAGTACTTCATCTTGGGCAGCTTTGCGTCGGCCTTCTTTTTATTCGGCGTCTCCTTTTTGTACGGCACGACTGGCTCCACAAGCCT
Source organism: uncultured Pseudobdellovibrionaceae bacterium (assembly GCA_964424215.1). Taxonomy (GTDB): domain Bacteria; phylum Bdellovibrionota; class Bdellovibrionia; order Bdellovibrionales; family JAGQZY01; genus CAYRIE01. Next base: position 8,732 of record CAYRIE010000007.1, on the reverse strand, counting down.
AATTGACATCACCGGCTCAGCCTACAGTCTGTTTTTGAGCAATAAACTGTTTGTCGTGGGCTTTGTAGTGGCTGCCTTGGGATTTGCTTTTAAGGTCTCCCTCTTCCCGCTTCACTCTTGGACGCCAGACGTTTACCAGGGTGCAGCCACACCCGTGACTACGTTGATGTCCACAGCGGTTAAGGCGGCATCATTTATCGCCTTTATGCGGCTGTTTATTGGGGCCGAATTTTTCAAAGTGACCGACCCTACCTTTTTCAATGTGCTTCAGTGGCTGGCAGTTCTGACCATGCTGGTTGGAAACCTGGGCGCGCTGATGCAGGACAATCTAAAGCGCATGTTGGCCTACTCCAGCGTGGCCCACTCCGGCTACCTTATGGTGGGCTTACTAGCTCTTGCCTTTGGGCAAGATGAGGCCAGAGCGGCCACCTCTGTGCTGTTTTATCTTTTCAGCTATACAGTCATGACCGTGGGTACCTTTGCCATGGTGGCTGTTTATGAAAGAAAGCTGGGGCAGGAGATCTTTATGTCGGATCTCAAGGGGCTGGCCTCAAAAGCTCCGGTGATGGCCTTTAGCTTTTTCATCTTGATGATCAGCTTAGCTGGGATTCCGCCCACCCTCGGCTTTTTCGGAAAATTCTACATTTTCTCCGTGGCCGTGAACGAAGGGTTTGTTTGGTTGGTGGTTTGGGGGGTCGTAAACTCCGTGATCAGCGTCTATTACTACTTTAGACCCCTGGTCTACATGTACATGAGCGAAGAAGGCGGAAAAGCGCTGGAGCCTGAAAAGCCCAAATCCCGGCAGCTCACGAAGGCCACAGTGGTGGCCTCCATGGTGTTCATGATCGTGCTAGGCCTGGCTTCCAGCCCCTTACTCAAGTCGATTCAGAGAGCGATATTGGGCCAATGACTCACCGCCCCCTAAGTTTACTTCTGGACCTCCTCCGTATTGAATATTAAACGGAGTGAAAAGGGGTGCAGATGCGGGTTCTGGGGATTTTACTGTTGGTTTTTGTGACGGGATGTTGGAGCGGTTGGGAGAAAGATCCCGTGGCTGAAAAGGGGCTTCCCTACGACGCTCCTGTGGATGACCTTTTGTACCAGGCTCCTAGCCCCGCTGCGCTGGGCCTTAAAATCAAACAGTTATTTGATGGAGGGGCTGAGTCCGAGGTGATCGGGCTCATTCAGGCCAGAGAAGGGTCCCAGGTTCGAATCGCCGTTCAGGGTCAAAATTTCGATCCAGCCCATGTGCACATAGAAGACATTGTTGTTCAAAACCAAGATGCTCTCCCCGGCGCTACGCTCAGTTACGATCCATCTGCCACGCAATTACTTATTGATTGGGACATTCCCGAGCGCTTCGTTTTGGGGGTTCGCCAAAACTTCTTCGTTTCTCCACCGGTGAGAGTGCGCTTAAGGGCCAGGTTTCACAGCACTTCCCCTGAAGGTGTGGAGCAGGTGGATTACCGGCAGGTTGATTCCAGCTTTAACGTCATCGTCTTTAGAGAATTCCACGGACTTCAGCCCAATGTGGTGGGCATGGAGCCAGAGAAAGTGGGCGTTATTGAGAACAAGAAGGAGAACTTTGACGTCATCGTGGACGTTCCGGGCTCAGCGACTGCGAACCAGCTCAACTTCAAGCCTGATGTCCGCATTGTGTCGCTTAACTTTAGCACTCAAACTAAGCGGGATGGCTCCCCTTATGTGGGCTTAGATCTTAACAAGGCTGCAACTCAAGTGGACCCGGACAACAATCCCACCCTCTGGCGTATCCCCGTTATGGTAGACCTGAGGGGGCGAGAGGTTACTGAAAAATCAGACATTTTCTATTTTGGTGTACAAGCCATCTCTAAGTACGCGCCGGATAACAACTGGATTTGTGACGCCTCAGGGGAATGTGAATATAAAGAAGTTGCCTCCTTCGTATCCGAACATTTTTTCACCGCCTTCACCAAAATTGAGTCACCCGAAACGTCCATGACCTTTGCGCCCACCGTTCAAGCGGGCCGCCACAATTTCGTTCAGTGGCAAGTGTTTGACCCTGAAGGTTACGGCGAGGTGGAAACACAGATTAGAGTGTGCCCAAGCGGTGCCGTCTGCTCCTGTACACCGGTCGTTCGCCAAGCCTATGTTCGATGTGGGCTAGAGTGGCAGCCCGAGTGCTCCTCTGCCAATGTCCAAACTGTTGAAGTGAGAGCACGCACGGTCTCTCGTGTAGGCCCGGACCAGGCCTCAAGTTACAAGAATTTTAGGCAGAACGTTCGGGTCCTCAAAGATCATTGTGGGGAGCAGCCATGAGAGTTGTAACGTTTTTGGTTTTACTTGGACTGCTGGTACCTAGGGCTCATGCCAACCTCTTAGAAGACTTTGATGCCCTGGGTGGCAACGATGCTCTTTTGGAGCAGGCCCAGTCTCTACAACCTGAAAGTGAAGTTCGTATTGTTCAAGAGCGTCCAACACCTCGAAGGCTGCGAAGTGAATTCACTTTAGGGTACAGCTACTTTTTTTCAGGTGATGTCTACCTCCAAACTCAAAGTGCGGACCTTAGCTACCAGCTGCACATCACGCCCCGCTGGGCCATAGGTGCTCACTACTTCTCGGCCCTGAACCGGATGACCGACGAGGGTGTCACCCTGACCCAAAACGACCTTCCGGTGCGCCTTCCCGAAGACTCTCGAATGGTGCTGGATCTAGATCCGCTTCAATCGGGTTATCATGGCAGCGTGAGCTTTTTCCCACTTTACGGAAAGTTCAGTCTTCTCAACCTGGGTGTGGTGCACTTTGATGCCTACGTAACTGCAGGTTACGGACAGGTTCAGCTGACCTCTGGTAACTCGGACTCTTACTTGGTGGGAGGCGGTCTTGCCCTCTGGCTTTCGAAAAATCTGAGCGCTCGCTTTGAGCTTCGCTCGCAAATGTACGAAGCTAGCCGAACAGTTGGCGGCGAACAACTGACGCGCACAGCGGGTTCATTTCATATGGGATACTTGCTGTAGATGGGTGGGGCGACCAAGATTCTTCTCATTTCAATCGCGCTTTTTGTGACGGGCTGCGAGGGCTCCTCTCAGAAGCTTCGACCTTTTTCACAGGTTGTAGTTGAAAAAACCGATGACACCGTAGAAGTCACATTAAGTGCCATGGTGGACCTTTTGTTTGTGGTGGATGGCTCTGGGAGCATGGGCTCTCACCAAGAAAACATCCTCGCTAACTTCGACGCCTTTTTAAATGAGCTCAGTAAGGCCAGGTACCTTGATTACCGGGTGGCGGTGACCATTGCGGGCTGCACCCGAGACAGGGGCGCTTTCCCGCACTACCAGTCCGGAGTTTGCCACGCTGGCGTCTTGCACTCTCCTGTGGCCGGGCCAGGCCCGTATTTCGTGGAGCGCACCGATCCAGATGCACTGACGAAAATAAAAGAGCGCCTGCACGTGGGAATTAGAAACGACGCTGTTGAAACCTTTTTTGGTCCAGTGCTGTCAGCTCTCACCGCACCTGTCAAAGATCGGGATATGAACCGAGGTTTCCTGCGCAAAGGTTCCTACTTCGTTCCCATTTTTGTAACGGACACGGATGACCAGACCCCTGCTGGAGTGAACAGTTTGCTATCGCCGGAAGATTTCCACAGGCAGCTGTCTGCGATCGTAGGGCATCCGGATCGAATTTTGGCCTACTCGGCTCACATTCCCTCCGAGCTGGGCGCAACGCCTGCTGAGTGTCCGCGCGATCCCACCGGCCAGCACCGAGGAGCGCCCGTACGCATCGAGGAGTTTTTGGATTTGGCCAATGGAAGCTTTTTTAACATTTGCTCTCCCCATTTTGGCAAAGAGCTGGTGCAGGTCGCTCAAGATATCGTCGACCAAATTGAACCAGCCATCTTTTTGGACGACCGACCTTACCCTCCCTCGATTCAATTGAGCGTGGGCGGTAAAGAAATACCCAACGATTTCGTCAAAGGCTGGGCCTACGATCCCGTTCGCAATGCTATTGTGTTGGGGACTGAGGTCGAACTGGATGAGTACTCAACCAACGCCATTCAGGTCAGATACACTAGAAGCAATACCTTCTAAAGGTTGTGCTTTCGAAGGTGATAGGTCGCTGACTTAAAGCCGATGTGCACGATCTTGCTGAGAAGCTCGGGATTTAGGCTAAAGTGATCCACAAAAAACATCTCGTGGTCATTGGGGCTGGGATGAATAAAAATTTGATTCACGTCACGTTGGTAGTTACCCTTTTCCTCAATGATCTTAAGAATCTGCCGGCGCTGATCCTCTGAAAAGTTTTCCTTGCGCGCATATTCATCCAAGGTGTCGTAAATAACAGCAAGGCGCTTAAGCCGGCTCTGATAATTCTGAATTTTCTGTTCGATAACCTGATAGAGGGCCTGATTGACGATCATGGGAATGCCGTAGCTGTGAAGGCTGCCTAGCGCCTTAGAATAGTGATAGGGCTGCACTGAGTAGCTCGCAAGGACTAAGTCCGCGCCATGGTCTTCAGCGATGTGGCTCGACAGAGTGTCGCGGATCTCACCATCAAAAAAATAGATCTCCTTACCTTTTTGGTTAGCGATCTTATAGGGAGCAAACACGGGGGGAAGGGCCGCCGAGGCTGCAATGGCCTGGCTGATATTTGCAAAGCCTGCGTACTTAACGGTTTTGACCTTGGTGGTCTCAGGGAAGTTTCCAAAGATCACTTTGCGCGAGTGGTTCAGCTGAGTGGCCACAATGAAAAGCTCAACCCCTAAGGACTGAAAGGTGTGGTGTTTAACGACCTCCTCCCGCATGTAACGCTCGATCCCTTGGGTGGTAAAAATGCCGTTCACCTTGAAGCCGTTTTTTATCAAGGCCTCCAGGCCGCCGGTCACAATCGATTTGTTACGGAAAAACTGGGGAACGAATCGCATCATGTTGCCGCCATTGATGGCAAAAATGTCGCGGTAAGAGATCGGCTGAAGTTGTGGGGTAGTGGAGAAGATGGCCTTAGAGGCGCGGGAAAACGAGCGCAAGTTTTTGCTAGCGCCTCTCTCAAAGGCCTCCATAAGATCTTCCACCGTGTAGCCGCAAGCTAGAATGGTCGCAATCACCGAGCCAGCGCTTGAGCCCACATAGAGTCGAATCAGCTTACGGGGATCCAACTGAGCCAACTGGTCAACGTCTTCAGGGCTTCCACCAGCAAAGCGAAAACCCTTTTCCCTAAGAGCAAGGCAAACTCCAATATGGAAGGCTGCTGCCTTGATACCGCCACCAGAGAGTACGAGGCCGATTTTCTTTTTTGCGTCTATATCCATGCCTCATTCTCTCATATTGCTATGTACTTTCAATAATTTACAGAAATCCTCACCTCAGACAAGCCGTGGGCAAAATGGCCTAGACCAAAGGGTCTATTATGGTAGAGTGATTGGAGAGGTACATTGAGCCGTATGGAATGGATCACACTGGCGGATTACTCAGTTAAATACAAGGTGAGCGTTTCCACGCTTCGTCGTCGCATTAAGGCGGGTAAGCTCCATAGTGAAAAGGTGGCCGGTAAATACCTTCTGCCGGATCGCCCCCTTGAGGAAGATCTTATGGAAACCCATCAAGAAGCCGCACCCGTTCGAGAACCCGTCTTTGAGCCTAGCGAGGCGGAGTCCTTTTCGCCACCTCTGCGCACTTCAGACGAAATGGACTTTTCGACAGCAAAGCTGCTTTTAGGCGAAATCAAACGCGCCTACATGACCATTCTGCAAGAAAAAGAAGAGCAGATCGTCGCGCTAAAGCATGAACTTGCTGATCTGAATACTTTGGTGCGGGCTCTAGAAAGAGAAAACCAGAGACTCTCGTCTCTGGCCTCTCCCCAGCCTTTAGAATCTGAATTTCAGATCTAAGCAGCAGGCGCTTCTTTTTCAGCTTTGCTCAGTTTCTTTTTGCCTTTAGAGCGTTTCGAACGGAGCAGTGCGATTTGAAGCACTTCATCCAGATGTTCTACATAGATGAACTTCAAATCTTGTTTGAGAGCATCGGGAATTTCTGAAACGTCCTTTTGGTTTTGGAAAGGAACGACCACAGTTTTAATTCCTGTGGTCAGTGCCGCCAGACACTTTTCCCGGATGCCTCCCACCGGCAGGACTCGGCCAGAGAGTGTCACCTCACCTGTCATAGCGATATCGCGGCGCACAGGGGTGTCGGTCATCAGACTGATCACGGCTGTGGCCAAAGTGATCCCTGCAGAGGGGCCATCTTTAGGGATGGCTCCTGCTGGCATATGTATATGGACCTGGTGGTTTTCAAACCATTCGGGTGCAATTCCTAGCTCCTCACTGTGAGCCCGGGCATAGGAGAGTGCCGCAGTAGCAGACTCTTTCATAACGTCGCCCATTTGACCTGTCAGTGTGAGAACGCCTTTTCCGGGCATCTTCAGAGCTTCTACGAAGAGAGTTTCGCCGCCAGCCTGGGTCCATGCCAGACCCGTCACAAGGCCGATGGAGTCTTCTTTGAGTTTGTCTTCCCGCAAGTACCTTGGAGCACCCAAAAGTTCATTCACTACGGAAGGCACAACTTTGATCGTCTTGGCTTCCTTAAGAACAATCTTTTTAGCAATCTTACGGCATACGGACCCAATCTCGCGCTCCAAGTTTCGAACGCCGGCCTCCCGGGTGTAATGGGAGATAATGTATTGGAGTCCCTCATCAGTGAACTCAGCTTGGGTGCGGTCGATACCATTGTTCTCAAGCTGGCGTGACACCAAATGTTCGCGGGCAATGTAAAGCTTGTCGTTTTCAGTGTAGCCAGAGATGTGAATCACTTCCATTCGGTCTCTGAGCGCCACTGGGATGTTTTCCAAAACGTTAGCGGTTGCTATAAACAGAGCTTTGCTCAGGTCATAGTCCACGTTCAGGTAGTTATCACGAAAAGCGTGGTTCTGCTCTGGATCTAGCACTTCCAGCATGGCAGCGCTCGGGTCACCTCTAAAGTCGCTGCCCAGTTTGTCAATTTCGTCCAGCACCAACACGGGGTTGCGTGTTCCGGCCTGTTTCAGAGCCTGGACAATTTTTCCAGGCATGGCGCCAACGTAGGTGCGTCTGTGGCCGCGAATCTCAGCCTCGTCTTTAACTCCACCAAGAGCGATGCGGTGATACTCTCTGCCCATGGCTTTGGCGATGCTGCGACCCAGTGAGGTTTTACCCACTCCGGGGGGGCCCACAAAGCACAGGATAGGTCCTTTGAGATTGTTTTTAAGAGTTCGCACGGCCAAAAATTCCAGAACGCGATCCTTGGCCTTTTCGAGTCCATAGTGGTCAAAGTTCAAAATATTCTGGGAGTTCTTTAGATCGATGCGGTCCTCGGTTTCGCGCGTCCAGGGAAGGTCCACCATCCAGTCAAGATAAGTGCGCACCATGGAGGCCTCTGAGGCGTCCGGGTGCATGCGCTCCAGGCGGTGAAACTGCTTAAGAGCTTCTTTAAGAACTTCCTCGGGCATGCCGGAGTTGTTGATACGCTCTCTGAGCTCTTCCATCTCTTCAGTTTTGGAATCCTGCTCACCGAGTTCATTTTTGATGGCGCGCATTTGTTCTCTAAGGAAGTACTCGCGCTGATTCTTCGTAAGATCTTCTTTAGCTCCCCCACCAGGTTTCAGGCGGGCCTGAGTCTGTAAAAGCTCTAGCTCACTTTTCAGTATCTCATTAACTATCTTCAGTCTTTCGCAGGGCTCAACCGTTTCCAAAACTTTCTGAGCATCACCCACCTTGAGGTTCAGGTGACTGGCGATTAGGTCGGCCAGTCTGCCGGGGTCACCAACATCATCCAACACCAGCAGGATGTCAGGGGAGAGCATGCGGCCCATGGCAATGATTTTTTCAAGCTGAGTTTTCGCGGACCGAATCAGAGCCTCGGCCTCAACTGTGAGAGATTCGCCTTCTTTTTCAACGTAGTCTTCAATCTTTTCAACCTTAACGTCAAAGAAGGGTTCGGATTTATTAAATGAAGTGATGCGGCCTTTGCCCACGCCTTGAACGAGAATCTTTACGCGGCCGTCCGCCAGCTTCCGCATGCGCATAATCATGGCGATGGTTCCCACGCGATAGATGCTAGATTCGCTGGGATGCTCTTCGGTGATCTCTTTTTGTGAGGCCAAAAAGATCAGGCGGTTTTTCGAAAGAGCTTCTTCCACAGCATGGATCGATGACTCCCGCCCTACAAAGAGGGGGAGAATCATATAAGGAAAGATGACTATGTCCCGCACAGGCAGCATAGGAAGGGATTCGGGTACGTCAGTAACTTTGTCGTTTAAAGCCATTATTCCTCCAGATGGGACCAGTTGTAGCACGTTCCTTGTAAAAGCTTTTCGGTCCCGAAGGAGGGGGGCTTTAAGAAATTCTTAAGAGAAAAAGTCTGGAAATGCAGGCCCAGCAAGACTTCTGGCAGGTCCTTTCCTAGCCTTTGAGTGGACCTGAGGTGGCTTTAAAATTGTTTACAGGACATCCAGATAGGTGAGTTCACACTCTGCATCCGCGATTTGGTTTTTCTTGGAAGGTGGGGGAATCTCCTGAGCGGAGTAGCGCGCCCACGGCATAGACAAAAGTCGAAAGCGGTCCATGGGATCTCCGGTTCGCTCGCAGTAACCATAAACACCGTTTTGAATTTTAGCTAATGCGTGCTCAATTTCATAAAGAAGCTGGCGCCGCCTCAGGTGTAGGCTGTCCTTGGAGTCTTCCAGCAACGAGAAGGTGAGCTGCTCCTTTTCGTCTTCAGTCTCCT